>CAVEWO010000292.1:0-2735 GCA_963619345.1 Bacteroidaceae bacterium | reverse complement strand
ATAGTCCTTGTCTGCGATCTCGTCCGACTGCAGATTATCCGCGATGTACTTATATGATGCCGATTCATATCCGGACAGCACATTGCTGAAATCACCGCTCGTGATGCTGACCTTTGCGACTGCGACATCGTTCTTCGTCCCGATCTTTACGATCTTGTACGAGAAATTTCTGAACAGAGCCTCGTTCATCCTTTCGACTGTTACATCATCCCCCTGTACATTACTGATAAAATTGACATAACTGTCATCCATGTATTTTTCCAGAATGCTGCTGTCGCGGTTTTTCAGACCGTCCATAAAACTGCTGACTGCATCCTCAGGCGTTGTCGAGATCATGTTGACTGCGCCCGACTGCATCAGCATGGAAATGAGCAGTGTTATTACAGTTTTCAGTATGTGCTGCATTTTTCCCACCTTCTGTTACAGTTTTTTTAATATTAAAATCCTAGCGGTTGTTTTTTACTGACATATTATCTATAATATATTAGAACCCTTTGATTTTCAAGTATGCGAGGTACTTATGGAAAGTAGAAAAAAAACAGTTTATGTGATAAACAGGAAGTACAGTCGTCATTTTGTAAAGATCGCAGCCGTGGCTGTTTTCGTACTTATGCTGTGTGCAGGGCTTTTCTTCGCAGGCATATATGTGACAGCTGAGGATATACGGAGCGATGCTGCAAAGGCCAGCAGGATGCTGACAGAAGAAGGAGCTGCATCTGCCAGAGATGTGGATCTTGCAGATGCGCTGAGAACATCGACCGTAAACAGGGTGATAAATGACAAGTACATACCGGCTTATACGACTGCACAGGTCATGGCGATGGATGTCAGCAAACCGAGCGGAGTCACGGCTGACGATCTGAAGCTCGTGACAACAGGCGGACTTGCCGGACTGGAAGATGCGTTCTGTCAGGCCGAGCAGGATTACGGGATCAACTGCCTGTTCGTGATGGCGATAGCCGCACATGAGAGTGCCAACGGCACTATGTGCTTTGCGGCAAACAATATGTTCGGATACGGAACGAGCGGATTTTCTTCAAAAGCTGAGGCGATCGACGTAGTTTCAAAAGCTCTGGCGAACAGCTATCTTTCGCCTGGCGGCAGCCTTTACTCAGGAAAGACCATATCCGATGTGAATAAGAAGTATGCGGCCAGCACCACGTGGGACGACAAGGTCGCAAAGAACATGGTCAGCTATTATTCGACGATAAGCAAAAGCCGCAGTGCAGCACTGGACAGGCTGAAATAGCCGAATACGGATCCGCGGCCGCGGCACGATGTATAGACAGATACACAGAATCACAATCGCAAAGCCGTACCTGCCGGAAAATCCCGCCGGAAAATCCCGATTTTCTGCTTGCAATAACCTGCAGATAATGTATAATATAAAGGCATGTGATTTCGTGTGCGGTTTTGCATGCAGTCCTTGCAGCAGGAAAAGCCTGCTGCCATTTAGTCCATAAGGAGGTGAAAAGAATGATCAATTATGAAGTTATGTTCGTTATTGACCCTGCGATCGAAGATGATAAGAAAGAAGCAACTATCGAAGCTGTTAAAGGTATCATCGCTGCTGAAGGTGAAGTAGGCAATACAGATGTATGGGGCATGAAAAAACTCGCATATCCTATCCAGAAGAAGACTGAAGGATATTATGTTGTTATCGAATTCAAGGCACAGCCGACTCTGCCTGCAGAGCTCGACAGAAGACTCAAGATCTCAGATAACGTAATCAGACACATCATAATAAACAAAGATGAAAAATAGGAAGAGGGGTGCAGTATGAATAGTGTAGTACTGATTGGAAGATTGACCAGAGACCCTGAAATAAGGTATATACCTGAAAGCCAGATGGCTGTTGCGACATTTACAGTTGCGATAGACAGACCGGTAAGAGCCGGACAGGAAAAGAAAACGGATTTTCCGCGAGTAACAGTATTCGGTCGTCAGGCTGAGAACTGCGAAAGATTTCTGACAAAGGGAAGACTTGTCGGCGTCCAGGGAAGGATACAGACAGGCAGCTATACCAATAGAGACGGCGTTACAGTCTATACGACAGATGTAGTGGCCGACAGAGTAGAATTTTTGGAATGGGGCGACAGAAACGAAAGATCAGGAGGCGGCAGCAGAAATCAGAACCCGCAGCCGTCTAACCAGGGTTCTGCCGACAGAGATACAGGTGTACCTGAAGGATTTCAGGCACTCCAGGATGATGATATCCCGTTCTAAAAGAAAGGAGATAATATCATGGATAACAAAAGACGCGGCGGCATGAGAAGAAAAAAAGTATGCCAGTTCTGCGCTGATAAAGCTGAAACAATAGATTACAAAGATGTTGAAAAGCTCAGGAAGTACGTGACAGAAAGAGGAAAGATCCTTCCTAAGAGGATAACAGGAACCTGCGCTGTTCACCAGAGAGAGGTGACGAGAGCGATCAAGAGAGCAAGGATCGTTGCACTGCTGCCTTATACAGCTGAGTAATTTCAGTTAGGAACAGAATAAATTATAATCAAGTCCTTAAAGCTTGCGGTCACAATGAAGTGGGCACAAGACTTAGGGACTTTTTTTATTGTAATACGCAGAAAACTCCATTATCTGCTGTCAATACGGCTGCCTGCCGGACAGGGGAGGGATTTTCGCCTCGCATCATATTAAAATTATAGTAAAAAATAATAGTTTTTTTGCGGTATTTGTAGTATCTTATAAAAGGATAAATCTATAGCAATTTACATTAGATC
>CAVEWO010000291.1:0-2743 GCA_963619345.1 Bacteroidaceae bacterium | reverse complement strand
GTCTTTATATATGCGGGACAAGAGGCTGGCTGACGCCGGACAATGACGATTTCGGCGAGGGCGATGAGAAGATCTACAAGAGAGAGATGCTCAGGCTCAGGGCTTCACTGGACAAGGCTGTGAAAATGGCGGCAGATGCGGGTGAAGATCCGGATATACTCGGCGTGCTGCATTATCCGCCGGTTTCGAAACAGAATGCTTTTTCGGGATTCCAGCAGATATTCGAAGATTATGGTGTAAAGCGTGTGATATACGGGCATGTTCACGGTGAAGATGGATTCAGGACTGCCGTAGAGGGTGTGCACCACGGCGTGGAGTACAGCCTCGTATCGCTCGACAGGCTGAACTGCATGCCGCTTTGCATAAAACCGTAGAAAAACAACGATAGGGGCAGGAGGGTTTTATCATATGAACAATGTAGATATCATAATAAAAAAGAGAGATGGCGGAGAGCTTTCGGAGGATGAGATCAGATACATCGTGGATGGATACACGTCAGGAACTATACCTGACTATCAGATGTCCGCGTTCCTGATGGCGGTGTATTTCCGCGGCATGAATGACGATGAGACGATCTGCCTGACGAAGACGATGAGAGATTCAGGCGAAGTGATGGACCTGAGCGGGATCGCAGGCGTCAAGGTCGATAAACACAGCACGGGCGGTGTCGGAGACAAGACCACGCTGATCGTCGGACCGGCAGCGGCAGCATGCGGTGTGCCGGTGGCGAAGATGAGCGGCCGCGGACTGGGTTTCACTGGAGGGACGATAGACAAGCTTGAATCGATACCGGGTTTTTGTACCGCGATGTCGTACGGGGATTTCGTGAAACAGGTTAACAGCATAGGCATAGCTGTTACGGGTCAGACCGGGCATATCGCACCTGCAGATAAAAAGATATATGCGCTTCGGGATGTCACGGGCACTGTGGAAAATCTGAGCCTGATAACATCGAGCATCATGAGCAAGAAGCTTGCGGCCGGCTCTGATGCGATACTTCTAGATGTAAAATGCGGCAGCGGCGCATTTATGAAAACGGAACAGGACGCTCGAAGGCTTGCGGAACTCATGGTGAAGATAGGCAATGCTGCCGGCAGGAAAACTGTCGCTGTCATCACGGACATGAACCGGCCGCTCGGTCGTGCGGTCGGGAATGCGCTTGAGGTCAGAGAAGCGATACAGGTATTAAAAAATGACGGACCTGATGATATCACTGAGCTTTCTGTAAAGCTTGCGGGTGCCATGGTTTATCTCGGCGGCAAGGCCTCGTCGCTGCAGGAGGGCGAGCAGAAAGCTGCACGGGCTCTGCGTGACAGCAGTGCGCTGCAAAAGTTCAGGGAGTTTGTAGCGGCACAGGGTGGAGATCCGGACATCACAGAGGATCCGGGTCTGCTTCCTTCAGCGGAGATATCGGAAGATCTGAAAGCGTGGTGCGACGGGTATATAGCCGGTATGGACACGATGAGGATCGGCCTCGCGTCGCAGCACACGGGAGCGGGTCGTGAGACGAAGGAAGAGGATATCGACCTCTCGGCAGGTCTCTATCTGCATAGAAATACAGGAGAGTATGTTCGTAAAGGGGATGTTATCTGTACCGTATATGGAAATGATGTGAAAAAAGTCAAGAAAGCATTGGAAGAAGCCGGCGATTCTGTTAAAATCAGAAATGATAAACTGGAACTGCCAAAACTGATAAAAGCGGTCGTTACAGTTTAGGTAAAAGAAATGCCGCAAAGGTGTGATCTTAATGTCGGTCTTTGATCGATAAATTACAGATATGAAAGGAGTGTCAGTATGAAACGGATAGTGATGAGCGTAATCACAGCAGCGGTTCTCATCGTATCAATGGCTTCCTGCGGACAGAAGCAGAAAAGCGGATCAAACAGCGATATGACGTGCGAAGTGGCTATGATCGCAGAAGACGGGAAAACAGATGACACGTCCTTTACACAGACAGCATGGAAGAGTGTGGAAAAATTTGCAGATGAAAAAGATATGACAGCGAAGCTGTACAAGCCTGACGATGCGTCGGAAGAGGCGTATCTTTCAGCTGTAAAAAAAGCTGCAGATGACGGAGCGGGAATGATCGTGATGGCGGGCAGCAGCTTTGCTCAGGCAGTATATTCGGCGCAGTCGGCTTATCCTGACACAGACTTTCTTCTTATAGACGGGGTACCTCACGACGACAGCAGCAATTACGCCACTGCCGGGAATACGGTGAGCGTGATCTTTGCAGAAGAGGAAGCCGGATACATGGCGGGATATGCCGCTGTAAAAGACGGATACCAGAAGCTGGGATTCATAGGAGGACAGGATCTTCCTGAGATAAAGCGATATGGGTATGGTTTTGTTCAGGGTGCTGCTGCAGCGGCTTCGGAGTTGGAAACAACAGTGGAGATAGATTACAGATACGCAGGAGAATCTAAAGAATCGGATGAGGTGCAGAAGCTGGCAGCACAATGGTACGGCAGCGGTACAGAGGTGATCTTTGCATGTGACGGATCAGTGAGCCTTTCCGTGATAAAAGCTGCCGAAAAGGCAGACGGCAAAGTGATAGGTGCGGACTTCGATCAGAGCGCTTTGTCGGATACCGTAATAACATCGGCGTGCAAAGACACGGACACCGCAGTCAGAAAAGTACTCGGAAGCTATAAAGAAGGAACTTTTACAGGCGGTACCGCGTTCAATTATGCTGCCAGAAACAACGGTGTCAGTCTGGAAATGAAGAATTCCAGATTCAGAA
>CAVEWO010000290.1:0-2749 GCA_963619345.1 Bacteroidaceae bacterium | reverse complement strand
TTATGAATTCGCAGCAAGAGTCTTTGCCTTTCTGGAGCTTTGGTTTGAGATCAGAATTCCTTTAAAAAAGAAGGAACTTTCGGAAGACTTTTATTGCAGGGCCTGTGAGAAGATTTTCGCAGATGGAGTGTTCGGCTTTGATAATGAGAAAAACTTGGGAGTTGCAGTTGCCGGACGGATGTATAATCAGGGAATTGGCGCCGGAAGAGCGAAGTTTGCATATTTGTTTAACAGAGCCCTGCCGCCGATGAGGCATATGCTGAGGCTGCCCTATTGCACTTACTTGCATAAGTATAAATTTCTCCTGCCTTTTGCCTGGATTCACAGATTCTTCTACCGAATCAGAGATAAAGAGATCAGAGCTATGGTGGCTACGCCATTAGCGGACCGGAAGATAAAGGATCGCCTGGACTTTCTGAAGGAATGGGGGCTCTAAGGTTTCTATAGTGGGTCAGCTGTCTTCCCAACGGCCCCACTATATATGCCGTGATTTTGTGAACTGTCTTTGGTAAAATAGATCAAAAACCTCGGCTGAAAGTCTATTACTGTTAGCTTCCATTGATTTTTGAACCTAAAGAAAAGTTAACATCGAGAAATACTGAAACAGCCCGTGCTTTTGCGGAAAATTCATTGTGAAAACACGGGCTTTGTGCTACAATCTGTTTAGGCTTATTTAAGCCTAAACAAGGAGAACAAAAATGTATCTAAATCTTCTCGTCAAAGTGCCCAATGCACCAGGAAAACTTACCCGCAGTCATAAGTCTGGAACTACATATATTTATTATGAGATCGATCGCGTTTATGATCCTGTAAAACAGTACACTTATCCGAAACGTGTTGTGATTGGAAAGGCTACAGAAGCTGATCCGGAAAAGATGCAGCCCAATGAGAATTACCTGAAATATTTTCCGGAAGAAGAACTTCCAGAAGAGGATGAACGTGCAAGCCGTAGCAGCTGTCTCCGCATTGGTACTTTTATCGTCATCAGAAAACTGGTAAAAGATGCAGGAATCGAAGACATTCTCAGAAATTATTTTTCTGAAAAAGATATGGGACTTTTCCTGGATCTGGCCGCTTATTCTATCATCGATGAGTGCAATGCAGCCCAGTATTATCCCAGCTACGCCTATAACCATCCCCTGTTTACTGAGGGCATGCGCATTTATAGTGATGCCAAGGTTTCTGACTTTCTGAAAAAGATCACGGATGAACAAAGCATTGGTTTTTTGAATGACTGGAACAGTGCCAGAAACCACAGAGAAAAAATATATATTTCTTATGATTCTACCAACAAGAACTGCCAGGCGGGAGATATCGAGATGGTAGAGTTTGGACATGCCAAGGATGATGAAAAACTGCCGATATTCAACTATTCCATAGCTTATGACACTAAAAACAGGGAACCGCTTTTCTATGAGCAGTACCCAGGAAGTGTCGTGGATGTATCACAGTTACAATTCGCACTTGATAAAGCAAAAAGCTATGGATATAAAAAGATCGGATTTATCCTGGACCGGGGATATTTCAGTAAGGGCAATATTTCTTACATGGATGAATGCGGATATAGTTTTGTAATCATGGTTAAAGGAATGGCATCCTTTGTGAAAGAGCTTGTTAATGAAGTGTCTGGAAGCTTTGAAAAAAAGCGTTCCCATTTCGTGAGTGAATATAAGGTGTATGGCACGACGGTTAAGAAAAAGCTCTATCCAACTGACACAAAGGACAGATATTTTCATATCTATTACAATAGTGCCCGTGCCAGTGCTGAGGAAAATGTGATCAATTCAAAGATTGAAAACATGAAGAAATTTCTGATGCGATATATAAATCAGGAAAAGGATTTTGGTCCTACTTATGAAAAATACTTCTGGTTACATCATGATGAAGAAAGCGGGGCTTTTGTTTATCCGGAGGAAAAAACACAGGTAATTGACGACGAATTAAATCGCTGCGGTTATTTTGTGATCGTTACATCGGAAAAGATGAGTGCAAAAGAAGCCATTGAATTATATAAGAGCCGAGATGCTTCTGAAAAACTGTTCAGGGGAGATAAATCCTATCTGGGAGACAAAAGCCTGAGGGTATACTCTGATGAAGCTGTAGCATCAAAGATCTTCGTTGAGTTTATTGCCCTGATCATACGCTGCAGGATGTATACGGGTATTAAGGATGCAGTAAAAGAAATGGATAATAAACCGAACTACATGAATGTACCGGCAGCTATCCGTGAATTAGAAAAGATTGAAATGGTACGTCAACTTGATGGTGTATACCGGTTGGACCATGCAGTAACTGCTACGCAGAAAACGATACTAAAAGCATTTGGAATTACTGCTGAAAGCATCAGATATAAAGCGGCATACATAAGTGAAGAATTGAATAAGTGAGGTATCCCAAATGGCAAGAAATATAAATATGGAAGCATTGGAACAAAAGATCAGCAAGGCTGAACAGGAAGTGGTCAAAGCAAAAAAGAACTACAATACAGCAACTGCCTCGCTAAAGAAGCTACTGGATAAAAGGGATGCTATCAGAAGTCAGGAACTTATGAAGGCTGTAACAGACAGTCCGCTATCTTATGATGAGATAATAACGCTGATACGATCAGCAGGAAATCCAAAAATAGAAGGATGATCTGAATATTTACCCTAAAAATAAGTATGGTAAAAATGACGAAAAAAGAGCTCGTTCATCTTGGTGAACGAGCTCGAGTTATTTTAGGTTCAAAAAAGTCTGGAAGCTAACATTT
>CAVEWO010000289.1:0-2760 GCA_963619345.1 Bacteroidaceae bacterium | reverse complement strand
AGACCTTTCGGGAGAAGATTTCGAAGAAGGAAAGACCTACAGGCTGAAGCTCACCGTGACAGACAGGGCAGGAAACAGCACGGACGCATACAGAGACGTCACAAGAGGTGCGGACAAGGATACGGCACAGCGTATAGAACCGTCATTCAGAGTGAAGAGACCTGCAGGACAGGGATACGAAGACACACATTTCAGCATAGGCACACAGACCCAGAGCCTGAGACTGAAGACAGGGGCAGGATCAGCTCTGGATGAAGATACAGCTGCATGGTATGTGGACGGAGTAAAGAAAGCTGAAGGTGCGGCATACAGCGATGATTTCTCAGCTGCAGAGAGCACAGCATACAGAGAAGGCAGGGACTACGACATACTGGCAGCAGGGACCGATGCAGACGGAGGAGCTTTATACAGCAGGGCGCTCACTCTGAACGGGGAGAAGAAGGACTTAGGTACAGGAAGCAGCGCAGAGAAAAGCTTCACCCTTTCAGGCAAAGCCGTGGTGCTTCGGGTAGATGCACCTGCGACTGCATCAGGCAAGGCGGTGACTTACAGCATAAAGACCGCAGACAGCGGATATGAAAGCATCACGCCGGGCGGAAAGATCAGCGTGTCTGATATAGACAGCACAGCTTTGTATGCGGACACCTTCACGCTGAAGCTGCAGACAGAGGCTGACATATCATCGATAGAAGGCATATCGGTGACTGCAGACATACTGGAAGATGAGACCTTCAGCATATCATCTATAGAGGACTACAGACCGTCGGAGTTTTCGGTCAGGCACCAGCTTAACTACAAGACATATTTTTCATGGCAGACGGCTTCAGGCAGCACGGATCTTCCTGATGACATATCCTTTGAAGTCTACAGGAGCACAGAGGATGGATTCACGCCGTCTGAAGACACACTGGCTGCAGGAGATTTCGCCAGCTGCAGCTACACCGAGATAAACACAGGTTATTCAGGAAAATACTATTACAGAGTCAGAGCCGTCCAGAAGGACGAAAACGATGAGATCATAAGCAGCAGCGGATTTTCCAGACAGATGTACGGCAGAGTGGCAGACGCCGACGAATACCTGAAACGTCTGGGAAACAGGGAGTACTGGAGCTACGCATCCATAGGACTGCCCCAGGGCGATGCGAATATAGAAAAGAGCCAGGGCAACTTCACATATTCACAGACGGATGCAGAAATACCGAATGAGGGAGTAGATGTATCATTCGAACGGACATACAACAGCCAGTCCAGCGCCATGTCATCCCTGGGCATGGGATGGAGCAGCAGCTTCGATATGGAAGTGCTGGCTATCGCAGACACCGGCGGAGAGAACGACGACAGCCTGGTACTCAGATACGGAGACGGCACGCTGTATCAGTTCACCAGGACAGGTGATGCAGGCGCATCATCCGGCAGCACGGAGACTTCGGGGACAGAAGATGAAGGCAGCATGGATGCAGAGGCGGCAGAAGACACAGAGACTGCTGAATACATCTCATCACTGGGTAAATATGTCACACTGACAAAGATCCATTCAGAGGAAGAAGTGAGCCTGCCGGCAGTGAAGAAGGGCGTGGCATCGGCAGATGACAAAGAAAGCGTCACTATCACCAGTGATTATACAGTCGAAGACAAGGATGGCAACGAATACAGATTCAACAGCTTCGGAAGACTGGTATACATGACTGAGCAGAACGGCAATTTCGCGATCCTGGAGTATGCAGCTGACAGCGGACTGCTTTCCAGAGTTCGTACAAACAGGAACATCGCCATGGAGATCGCATATAACGACAGCGATGACGGGAAGGATCCTTTCACCATAAAGAGCGTGAGCCTCCCTGACGGCAGCAGCTATGTATATGACTATGCAGGCAGTGCGGACAGGGAGAATGTCAGACTGACCTCAGTGACACGCAGGGCAGCAGGAAGCGGCGGAGAGATCACCTACCGCTACGAGTATGACAGCAGACAGGAGCCGAAGCTCGACGCCATAAAGGACGGTATGGGAAACAGTTATACCGTATCCTACGACAGTAAGGGCAGAGCAGAGTATATGGCAGATCCTGACGGTAAGAAGCAGAAGCTCACATATTCAGCAGACAGCAGTGAGACCCTTACAGAGACCGTGATAAAGAAAGGTCTGCTTTTCGGCACGAAGACCATATCCACTGAGACAGACAGATTCGACGGATGGTTCGGCAACTGTGTCGAGAGCATCGATGCAGCAGGCAACCGCACCGGATACACATACAGGGACAACCTTCTTGTGATGACAGAAAAAACGGGTCAGAAACAGAGTGTCGATGCATCGAAGAACGTGGTCAGGACAGATATAACGCTGACAGAGACCACATCATACGACAGCGAGACTGACAACGTCACAAAGGAAAGAGCCGAAGACGGTACCATTACGAAATACAGTTATGACGGCGACAACGTGACTCATGAGACTACATACAACGCAGATGGAGACAAGTCGTCGGATACAGATTACGAATACGATGACAACGACAACGAGACAAGATCATACGATGATGTCACAGATGAAGAGGAGCTGTCGGAGTATTACGAAGAGGACAGCGAAACAGGCCTTGCAGGAGAGCTGAAGGAGGAAGTATCGAAGGAGGACGGAACAGAAAAAAGCACAACTTCATATACATACGAATACAGCGATGACGGCAGCAAGACCGAGACAGAAACAGAAGAGTGCGATGGTGTAAAGACCGTTACAGTGACAGTCACAGACACCATGGGTCGTGA
>CAVEWO010000288.1:0-2760 GCA_963619345.1 Bacteroidaceae bacterium | reverse complement strand
GTGATAGATATAGGTTCGAACTCTGTCAGGCTGACAGTCTACAGAGTAAAGGACGGAGCATTCAGAATACTGTTCAAGGACAAGAAGATGGCAGGCCTTGCAGGTTATGTGGAGAACGGGTGCATCAGCGATGCGGGTATAGAACGTGCCTGCGATACGCTGCTTGAGTTCAGGAACACACTGCATCTGCTGGGCATAACGGACAGGATATATGCGTTTGCAACAGCTTCGCTCAGAAACATAGTGAACAGCGACGAGGCGTCAGCCAGGATAACGGCGGCCACAGGCTTTGATATAGATATAATAACGGGTGAGCAGGAAGCTATACTCGGATATACAGGCGTGATGCGAGAACTTCACATGTCCGACGGCGTATTCACAGATATAGGCGGCGCCAGCACGGAGGTCGCGTTTTTCAGAGACGGTAATGTGCTCGAACCGCGAAGCTACCGCATGGGATCGCTGAAGCTGTACAAGGACTGTGTCAAACACATCCTGCCGGGAAAGGCATCAAAGGAGCGCATCAGCCAGGCAATAGCAGGCGAATTCGCAAGACGGCCGCTGGAAGCACAGGGACCGTATACGAAGCTGATATGCACGGGAGGCACGGCGAGATCTGTGTTTAAGTTCGCCAGATATCTCGGACTGATACCGGCATCTTCGAATACGATGTCGGTGAAAAACCTGACCAGAACCGGAGAATTCCTGACCGGAGACAGGCGTGATGCGGCAGATGCGATACTGAAAGTGGACCCGGAGAGGATCCATACGATCATACCGGGATACATGATCCTGCAGAGCATAGCGGAGCATACGGCGGCAAAAAAGATAACTGTCAGCAGTTACGGAGTAAGGGAGGGTTATTTATGCCAAAAAATACTGGGATAAAGAAAAAATACTGCTATACGCAGAACAGAGAGCTGAGCTGGCTGAGGTTCAACCGGAGAGTGCTCGAGGAGGCGGCAGATGTAAAGGTGCCGCTGCTTGAAAGGCTCAAGTTCGTATCGATATTCTCGACGAATCTCGATGAATTCTTCATGGTACGTGTCGGAAGCCTGTTCGATATAGCATCGATGAATCCCGATCACACTGACAACAAGTCAGGGATGTCTCCGGAAGAACAGCTGGACAGCATATACAGAGTTATACCGGGACTTGTGGAGCACAAACGGCGCATTTACAGGACGGTATGCATGGAGCTTGAAAAGGAAGGCATAAAGGATGTACAGTACGACGAGCTGACGCCGCTTGAAAGAGAGTATGCCGAAAAATTCTTCGATACGGAGATGCTGCCGATACTGTCGCCGCAGATTATAGACAGCAGGCATCCGAAACCGCACTTCATGAGCAAAGGGCTTTACGTGGCTTCTCTTGTGTATGATAAGAACGACAGGAAATCGATAGCGTTCGTACAGGTTCCGGAGCACCTTCCTCAGATCCTGATGCTGAGCGAAGCCGGCAGATTTATAAGGATAGAGAATATACTGCTGGAGCGTGCGCCTGAGCTTTACGGCAAATTCAGACAGGAGGAGGCGTGTGTGTTTTCCGTGACGAGAAATGCAGACGTCAGCTTCGATTCGGAAAAGTTCGAAGACATCGAGAATGATTTCAGAAACTACGTGGAGAAGCGCCTTAGAAAGCGTGCGACTCTTGCGATCGTGCGGCTTGAGATAGACCGCAATGTATCCGACGGATTCAGAAAAGAGCTGATGAAGATGACGGGTGTGCAGAAGCATCAGCTGTATATAGACAGGACGCCGCTCAACATGAAATACGTGTTCGAGATGATAGGCGGACTGCCGAACGGACTTAAAGGGAAACTGCTGTACAGACATTACGAGCCGAGATGGCCGGAGGATCTCAGCCGCGATGTTTCGATGACAGAGCAGATCAGACAGAAGGACAGGATGCTGTTTTTCCCGTTCGATTCAGTAGAGCCGTTCATCAGGCTGCTCAATGAAGCGGCCGACGATGAAGACGTGCTTTCCGTGAAAATAACGATATACAGGCTCGCATCATCATCGAGGATCGTGCGCGCACTCTGCCGCGCTGCGGAAAACGGCAAGGAAGTGATCGTGCTGATGGAGCTTCGCGCGAGGTTCGACGAGGAAAACAACATCGGCTGGTCGAAGATGCTGGAGGAGGCAGGCTGCAAGGTGATATACGGCCTGGAGAATTTTAAATGCCACAGCAAGATATGCCTGATAACGTCTCACAAAAGGGGAAAATACGGCTACATTACTCAGTTCGGCACAGGAAACTACAATGAGAAGACAAATGCGATGTACACCGACCTGAGCATCATGACGGCAAATGAGGACATTGGACGCGACGGGACTGCGTTTTTCCGCAATATGCTTACTGGCAACCTCGACGGACAGTACAGCGAGCTGCTGGTGGCACCGGCAGGTATAAAACCTGCGCTTATGGAGATGATAGATGGTGAGATCGGCAAGGGCAGCGACGGATATATCTGCATGAAGATCAATTCTGTGACTGACAGGGATATCATAGACAAACTGGCGGAAGCTTCAAGAGCCGGAGTCGACATACAGCTGATCGTGCGCGGAATATGCTGCATCAGATCCGGCATCGCAGACGAGACTGACAATGTGACCGTCACGAGCATAGTCGGCAGATATCTGGAGCATGCCAGGATATACTGTTTCGGAAGGGAAGGATCTGCAGGGCTTTACATATCCTCTGCAGACCTGATGACGAGAAACCTCAGCAGACGTGTCGAGATCGCGGGGCCTGTGT
>CAVEWO010000287.1:0-2765 GCA_963619345.1 Bacteroidaceae bacterium | reverse complement strand
ACCATCTTGAGCAGATTGCGTGCGTTCGCATACGCGTCTTCCTTTTTCTCCTTCTTGACCTTTATCGGAGCATACGTGATGTTTTCGATACATGTCATGTGCGGGAAAAGATTGAAGTGCTGGAACACCATTCCCGTAGTTCCATTGAGCTCCAGTTCTCCGGAAGTAATGCTGTTGAGACCATTGATGCATCGCAGCAGCGTGCTCTTTCCGGAACCCGACGGCCCGATGATCGCCACGATCTCACCCTTGTGCATCGAGAAGTCCACGTTGTCGACTGCCTTGAAGCCCGAATAGTCCTTTACGATGTTTTTCATTTCCAGTATGTTCTCTCTGCTCATCACCAGTCCTCCTTCGCATCATATCTCGAGAAATGCTTTTCCAGTCTGCCTGCGACCACTGTGAGCACGAATGTCATGATCAGGTATATGATCGCTGCAAAGAAAAACGGAGTCATGTCTGTCATCCTGTTTACAGCACTGTTCGTCGCCTTCATCAGTTCGATGACCGGCAGCGATGACGCCAGAGCAGTGTCTTTTACGAGCGTTATCGTTTCGTTCACGACAGGCGGCAGTATCGCTTTCATCGTCTGAGGAAGTATGATGTCTCCCATAGTCTGTCTCCTGGAAAGCCCCAGCGCGTGCGCTGCCTCGTACTGACCTCTGTCTATGCTGTTGATGCCGCCTCTGTATATTTCAGCGAAATATGCGGCATAGTTGAGCACATAGGTAAGCACGACGGTCACAAATGCGTTCATCTGTATATTGAGCACCAGCGGGAAAAAGAAGTAAAAGAAGAACAGCTGCAGCAGAAGCGGCGTTCCTCTGAAGATCCATACATATATTTTGCAGATAATACTGAGCGGTTTTATGCGGCTGTTGCTGCCGAGCGCTATAGGCAGGCCAAGCGGCAGCGATATCACGATCGTCAGTGCAAACAATTCTATCGTTACTACTGCGCCTTTAAGCATGAACGGCAGGAACTCCATTAACTTGTCCATAATAACATCCTTACTTTAAAATCACTAAATCACTTCAAACATAGAAAAACGAGATACGGAAAATCCTCCCGTTCTCTCATATAGCATAGCTGCTGCCACATTCCCTCCGGCAGCTGTCACTATCCTCTATACGTCACAAAACAGACAGACTCTCACCTGACTGTATCTCAGGAAAAGTCTGTCTGTATAAAGGCATGGTTTCGAATTAGTCTTCGAGCGGCTCGAAGACTACGATGTTCTTTCCGAACCAGTCATTGCTGATGTCAGCAGCTGTACCGTTGTCTACCAGGGTTTTGATCGCATCGTTTACTTTATCCCTGAGGTCTGTATTGTCCTTTGCGAATCCGATAACGTAGTAGTCATCTCCGAGTGAGTAAGTGCATTCCTTCATCTCACCGCCGAGGTTCTTGTTAGTGTATTCGCCGAGAACCTGGTCAACTGCGATGACATCCACTCTTCCTGCTTTCAGATCCATGATAGCAGTGTCGTATGTGTCGTATTCGCTGATGTTGTCCTTGAATGAATCATATGCTTCGTTTGCCTTGAGCATTTCGAGAGCTGAAGAGTCGACCTGTGTTCCGATCTTCAGATCAGCAAGCTGTGATGCGTCAGTGACGTCTGTATCTGCGTCAGCCAGCGTCATGAGCACTATCTTATTGTTGAGATATTTGTTGGAAAGCGCCATGTTTTCCTGTCTCTCAGGAGTTATTGACATACCGTTCCATACACAGTCGATAGTTCCTGCTTCGAGTTCTGTCTCTTTAGCGTTCCAGTCGATCGGCTTGAATTCCACTTCCATTCCGAGCTCTTCGCCTACGGCATTTGCAAGGTCGATATCGAATCCGACGAGGTCGCCATTTTCATCTCTGAAACCCATAGGTGCGAATGTATCGTCAAGACCTACCACCAGCTTTTCGCTGTCTGATGAACTGTCTGAACCGCCGCAGCCTGTAAGTGCAAACACGCCGAATGCCATTAACATTATCATTGTGATGCATAAAATCTTCTTTTTCATTGTGATCCTCCATAAATAATAGTGTAATTGTGTTCAGTAACGATAAAGCAGTGTGTTATCGCTTTATCGCATTAAAATCATCGTCTATACCACTTTACACCACAAAAGTACTCGTGTCAATCCCTAAGTGAAAAAAGTGTCCCCTCTTTATTTTCAGACAATTTGAACACAATAGATGATCGTCCTTCATAAATCTGTCTTCTATGCCTGGTGAAAACAGCATATGCTTTATACGTTCAGTACCTCGAGCTCTTCGTCTTTCACGTTTTCCATGTGTTTTTTCGCGAAGATCCTGTACATCACGGGGATTATCACGAGCGTCATCAGCGTCGCATAAAGCAGTCCGCCGATGCACACTATCGCAACAGGCTGCACCATTTCCGCACCGGTACCCATGCCTATCGCCAGCGGAAGCAGTCCCAGTATCGTGGTGACCGCAGTCATCAGCACCGGTCTCATCCTGACCGCGCCCGCATTTATTATCGCTTCGTCCATATCCATGCCTTCAAGTCTGAACCTGTTTATGCAGTCCACGAGAACGATCGCATTGTTGACGACAACCCCCATCAGCATGACGAATCCCATCATCGAAACGACGCTGACGTCCTGGCCGCATATCAGCAGCGCCAGCATACCGCCTGTGAACGCCAGCGGTATCGTGAACAGCACGATGAACGGAGAACGCAGCGACTGGAACTGTGCTGTCATTATCAGGTAAACGAGGATCAGACCTACGATCAGCATCAGCAC
>CAVEWO010000286.1:0-2771 GCA_963619345.1 Bacteroidaceae bacterium | reverse complement strand
CTGTGGAAGAGTATGCGAAAAAACGAGGTCTCACAGAGCGTGCCGTCTGGCGCCTGAAAAGAAGGACTTTGAAAAATTTAAAAAATAATTTGTAGAAAATGTTCAGTTTTCGGACTTTTCGTGGACCTTATATGAGAGGAGAAATTCCCTCTTGAGTATGAAAAGTGGATACACATTCATTCGGGTACCTTACTGACCGGTGCGAGCATGGATACGATGCGCCAGAACCCCCGCAGGGGCGAGCGGAAATGTCTTCGTCTGAAATGCAGGACAGCAACCTGCAGATGCAATGACCTCCGGCAGGGATAATGATACTCCCGTCCAGTCACAGTCCGAGCGGTCACGGCCGCCGCAGGCAATGAGGGCGGCTCTGTGAAAACCACAGAGGGGGCAGATCCCCGTGAGACGATGTTCGCTGATCGTCGCCTGAATGTTTCCCGATGATCCCGGGGTGTCGTGGACAAATGCAGGATCCAGAAATGATAGTAAACGGTGCTGCCGTCAGGGTCTCTGCCGGTGCACCGTTCTACATGGAGTTCTGCACGGGATATCAGGGAAAATCTGAGTGTTCACGGAAAGTGAGGAGAATGATGAACAATGAGTACGATCAGGCTTATGAAGATTATGGAAGGATGATCGATAACCTTTTAGCTGCGTCTGATGTGAAAAAGGCTTTTCTTACAAAGGGAAGCCGGAGATGGACCGGAAAGGTGAGCGATGAGTTCCTTCGAGAAGGATTGTCACATCTGACGGACAGACAGCTCAGGATCATCGAGATGATCCTGTTTGAAAACAGATGTGTCGAGGACGTGTGCAGGAGCATGGATCTGATGATGTCGGATTTCAGAAGCGAACTTCAGAAAATGAGAAGGACACTTATCAGGTACATATAGAGGAGGCATGGAATGATCGATAAAGACAGAACAGTAAAACGGGGAGATGTATATTATGCGGATCTTTCAGATCGCAAAGGAAGCCTGCAGAAAGGAATAAGACCGGTGGTGATCACTCAGTCCGACCACCTGAACAGATCATCCACTACATATATCGGAGCAGCAATAACGAGCATACTGAAAAAGCAGGATGCATCCTATCATGTGGTGCTGCCGATGATAAAGGGACTTCCGAAAAAGAGTATGGTGCTGGCAGAGCAGAGATGGACGTTTGACAGAAGTGAACTGATCGAATACAGATGCACGCTGGATGAAAATCTGATGAAAAAAGTGAAGCACGCATGTGATTCGGCGGAGAGGTCTGATATCCGATACAGACACAGAAGGAAATCTGTATCAAAATAAAACGGATCCATGCAGGATGGAAGGAGGAACAGATATGGCATCAAGCCTTGAGATGATAAGAAAACAGCGACAGGCACTGCAGCCTGAAAGAAAGAAAGTGGATGATAAAAATGAAAAGATAGACACTTCAAAGATAGAGAAACCTTCCTGCCTTTCCAGTGAGGTGAGATTCTATGGTATCGCGGAGCTGGTGGAGATGCTGGGATGGAGCAGACATACGGTCCTGAAGCTGTTTGGAGATCCGGAATTCCCTGCAGTGGACTTCGGAAAAAGAAAAGTCGTGGAATCTCACGCACTGATCGAATATTTTTCCAGAAGGAGAACGAAAAAAGAGGAACGTTACTGGCGCATGGAGGCATAGCATAGTCAAGTCTGCGAATCGGAAAATGGCACAGTGGATGATATTCTCCCTGTGCCGTATTATTTTAACAGCAGCTGCAGACGTTACAGATAAATATGAAGAGAAGATACAGGAGATGACAGCAGATGAAAAAACAGAAGAAAGAAAATGGATCGGGTACATTCCGGATCGTGAATGGGAAATATAACTACCGCTTTTTCTATATCGATGAATTCGGTGAGAAAAAGAGAAAATCGTTTTCAGGTGTGACGAAGGATGAATATCTGCAGCGGGCAGAAGAATTTCTGGAAAAACAGGAGAAAAGAGCCGCTGCCGTTGATCCGGACATAACGATACCGGAACTTCTGAGAAGGAAATATGAAGAAGATTATGCGATGAATTTTGTGGGCGAGCAGGGTTATGCGAGAAATCTCGGAGGGATCGCATTGCTTGAGCGGTCCGGGTTCGGAAAAATGCCGATTGTGGACATCACGGAAATGCAGATCAAAGCATTCCTTCGCAGCATGACGAAGTATTCGGACAGTGTGATAAAGAAAACATATCAGCAGCTCACGGCAGCATTCAAAGTGGCTGTGGAAAAGGGTGTCGTTGAGAGAAATCCGATCAATAAAGCCCTGGAACCTGTTCTGCAGGAGGCTATGGAGAGAAAGCGGAGAAATCCGCTCGGACTGGTATTCTACGATCATCTGAAGAATGATCTGATCACAACGAGTCAGGTGAACTGTTTCTTTCACCGTATCTGTAAAAAAGCAGGGATCAGTGTCAGAGGACAGCATGCTCTGAGACATACGTTCGCAACACGGTGCATAGAGGCGGATGTTCCGCCGGTGGTATTAAAAAAGTGGCTGGGACATAAAGACATACATATGACATTGGATATCTATGCCGATGTATTCGACAGTATGCATAACAGTGCAATGGAAAAATTTGAAGGACATGTGCTGGACATAGGGTGCTGAATGAAAGCTGAGAATGCGTTGATTTCAATGGATAGAGCCTTTTGATTAGCATGATCCCCGCAACCATGAAAACGTGCTCGGAACAAATCGTTCCGAGCTTTTTTGTAGAAAGAAAACCCCGCGTTAGACGCGGGGTTCCGTGAACGCTATGCG
>CAVEWO010000285.1:0-2777 GCA_963619345.1 Bacteroidaceae bacterium | reverse complement strand
TATGAAAAACAAGGCTGATATGAACATGGCAGAGAGTCTTGCAAAAAGCCTGCAGGAACTGCAGACTAAAGGTCTCACAGTTACGGAGCAGACGCTCGTGGAGGTGCTGCTGGGCAGGAAGCTGGGTAAGTTCAACCCGTTCCCCAGAGTAAGATATGCTCAGCGTCCCGATGTGATCGCAGCTCATCTGGAAGAGGGCAAGATAGCGATAATAGTCGACAACTCTCCTACCGTGATACTGCTTCCTGCTGGTATATTTGATTTTGTGCAGGATGTGGACGACTACTATTTTCCTATGCTTACGGGAAACTATTTCAGGATGCTGCGCATACTGAACATACTCGTGATACTGTTTGCAACGCCTGTATACCTGGCCTTTGCAGAAGGCGCAGTGCCGGTGCATGAAGTGATAAGATTTTTCATAACGGATGAAGAATTTGCGATAAGCATATTCTGGCAGTTCCTGCTGCTTGAGCTTGCCATCGACGGACTGAAACTGGCCTCGCTGAATACGCCGGAGTCGCTGGGGATGTCGCTGTCGGTGATAGGTGCACTGATACTCGGGGAGTTTTCGGTGTCATCTGGATGGTTCGTGCCTCAGACGATACTGTGCATGGCCGTCGTGGCGCTTGCAAGCTTTACACAGCCCAGCATAGAGCTTGGATACGGTATAAAATTCGTCAGGATTCTGATGCTGATAGGCACGCATTTTTTCGGCTGGCCGGGGATGGCAGCAGCCTTCGTGATATCGATTGCGGTGATGGCGGCGACGAAAACGCTTGTCGGAACATCATACCTGTATCCGGTGATCCCGTGGAACGGAGCAAAATTAAAAAAGCTGATATTCAGAACGAAAAAATGATCGCCTGCATATATTATCATAGCGATAAACAGAAAGGTGGAGTAAGAAGCGATGGATACCAGAGAACTTTTTGCACGTCTGATACAGTGTGAAGCCGGAGGCGAGGGATATCCGGGTATGCAGGGTGTCGCTACTGTAATAATGAACAGGGCGAACATCACATACGGCGAGTTTTCCAGGATAAATGAAGGCGGCAATATCAGGAATGTGATAGAGCAGAACGATCAGTTTACCTGCATGAAGACTTCTGTAGGAGGAGTTTACAATCCCCAGAATGTGTACAATATGACTCCGTCGCAGGAGCATTACGATATAGCCGACTGGGCGATGCAGGGCGGGATACTGCCGGGAGTGGACAATTCGCTGTTTTTCCATAACCCATACAGCATATCGTGTCCCTCATATTTTCCGACACAAGTCGGCGTGATCCACAACAGGATCAACGATCACTGCTTCTATATTCCTACTGCTCTGTATGCGCAAACTTAAACAGAGAGGGGATCGAATAAATGTCTGTAGAACAGAGAAGCGTTATGCAGATCGAACGTGTAGATATGACTCCGGTGATGGAGAACACCGTGGAAGGCGGGACGCCTGTGTATGAAGACGGTGATATACCTGTGTCGGAGGTGCCGGGTGCCAGTATACTGGGAAATGGAGATTTGGATCAGATAAATACATTTCCTATGATACTGCCCGAGAATCCGACGTTCAGCGTGCCATCCAACCCGCTGCTGCCGGAGGGTTACAACGAGATACTCGATTACAATTCCGTGCAGTATCTGAACGGTATATTCCGGACTCAGATCGGAAGATATGTCAGGATCCAGCAGCTCGTGGGTTCGAGCATAACGGAAGACTATGAGGGATTCCTTATCGGCATGGGTATAAATTACATCATCCTGCAGGACTATGCAAATGGAAACATCAGAATACTGGATATCTATGGCATCAAGAGCATGTATGTCTATTATTCTGAGCTGATAAACCCGTATGAGGTGACGAACTGATCAGGATATTCCAGCGCAGATACGACCCGGGAACATTTTAAGTGCTCCCGGGTATTTGTCTTTTATGCAAAGGTGCACAGCTTTGCAGGCACGGTTTATGATATATGTCTGAACATTGCGTTTCAATTCATACCGAAATATGTTAAAATAACATTAAAATCTGCGGTGCGGCATAGATTTGCCGTATGGCGCCGGGGGTATGTGAAAAACGGAGGATGCAATGAACGATAAAGACTGGAATGATCTTGGCGGAGACCTTAACCGCATAATAGAAGATGCAGTGCATATGGGGGATTTCGGTCGACTCAATGAAAATATCAACAGAACGATAAAGAACGCTTTTCGGGGAATAAGCGGAGAGGAGTTCCGGAGCGGAGACGGCTGGGATTTCGACCTGAGCGGAAAAAACGGGCAGCAGGGACAGAATGAAGCCTATGATTACGGCAGACCTGGCGGTGCATCAGGGTATGGAACAGCAGGTACTGCGGCGGGCTCGGGAAATCAGAGAACAGCTTCAGCTTCATCGAATCTGCACAGCCAGCAGACCGGAGGATATGCGTACAGGACGGACAGCAGGCCGGCGGCTTTTGCAAAGAATACATCGCTGTTCGCAGGCAGCGGTAAACGCCGGGGCGGAGCAATCGCGATGCTGGTATCAGGAATAGTCGTGGCAGCACTTAGCTGCCTGCCTTTGATATCGCTGCTGCTGAGCATAGCTTTTTCTGCGGCAGGTGCAAAGATCGGATCTGCGATAATTCTGTTTATAATGCTTGCAGCGGGAGTTTTTCTTATCGTGAAAGGTGCGGCGGGGCTGAACCTTGCCAAGCGGTTCGACCAGTACGTGCGCAGCCTGGAAAACAGCGAGTACGCCGATATAGAAAAGCTCGCTGTCTACTGTCATAGGC
>CAVEWO010000284.1:0-2777 GCA_963619345.1 Bacteroidaceae bacterium | reverse complement strand
CTCTTCTATCGTCATATCGAACGCAGTTCCTTTCATCGGATCCTGGAAAACGCGCCCTATGAACTTTGCTCTCTTGTGTTCCGGCAGTCCTGAGATCTCTTTGCCGTTTATCTCTATGCGGCCGCTGTCCACTGGGAAAACGCCTGCGATAGAATTCATCAGCGTCGATTTGCCGGCACCGTTGCTTCCTATTATAGTTATGAAATCACCGGATCTTCCGTGAAAATTCACATCATCCAGTGCTTTCATCTCATTTATCGTGCCCTTTCCGAACACTTTGGTGAGATGTTCTATCTTAAGCATTTTTCTCACCTCCCTTTGCCTTTTTCTTTCTAAATGAGAAGTTCTCTCCCAGCATTCCCATTGCCAATGCGATCGTTACGATTACCGCAGACACAAGTTTGAGATCTGTAGGCGGCATTCCCAGATAGAGTGCCACACCTATGACCATTCTGTACACTATGGCACCGAGAGCCACAGCTATCAGTCTTCTCATAAGGCTGCCAGTTCCGAACAGTACTTCACCGATGATTACAGATGCCAGACCTATGACTACCATACCTGTGCCCATGCCGACGTCTGAATATCCCTGGTACTGTGCGAGCATTCCGCCTGTAAGCCCCACAAGCCCATTCGATACAGAAAGACCAAGGAGTTTCATATTGTCGCTGCTTATGCCTGCAGCTCTGACCATATCTTCATTATCTCCGGTCGCTCTCAGCGCAAAGCCTTTTCTCGTTTTAAGGAACCCGAACATGATCACGATCACAACAGCTGCAATCAATGCACCCAGCACTATCGAGCTCCATTTGAAATCATCCATGACTTCGGCCATCTTCTTGTAAATGGTCGGTGCATTGTTTAAGTTGATATTTGCTTTTCCTTGTATCCTTAGGTTTATCGAATATATTCCCAGCATCACGAGGATACCTGCCAGAATCGGCTGTATCTTGAACTTTGTGTTGAGCAGTGCTGTTATCGCGCCAGCACCCATGCCGAAAATGAATGCCAGTACCAGACCTATGATGCATATCAGTGTCTGTACTGCAGGATCCATGCCTGCCGCGTGGCTGCACATTACAGCTGAAAC
The DNA here is from genome assembly GCA_963619345.1 of Bacteroidaceae bacterium. Taxonomy (GTDB): domain Bacteria; phylum Bacillota; class Clostridia; order Peptostreptococcales; family Anaerovoracaceae; genus Lentihominibacter. Next base: position 1,687 of record CAVEWO010000284.1, on the reverse strand, counting down.
AGCAGCACCGGTAACGATGCTGCCGTCAACTGTCAGATCCGGCGTGTTGAGCGTTCTGAATGACAGGAACACGCCCAGTGCCAGTATTGAATATATAAGACCAAGTTCTAATGCTTCAAGTAATGTGACTATTAACATTTTATAAATCTTCCTTTGCTAAGTCTGTTGCTTTGTCAAGAATATCCTGTGGAATCTCTATTCCCATATCAGCTGCAGTCTGGCTGTTGATGTACATAGCCATCTCATCCATCGTTCTTACAGGCATTTCTGCAGGATCAGCACCGTTGATGATCTCTACTATCATCTTTGCAGTTTCCTGTCCGAGATATTCATAGTCTACTCCGTATGTTGCGAATCCTCCGTCTTTTACCATGGAGTCAGCACCTACATAGAACGGAACCTTTGCATCGATAAACACTTTGTTTGCAGTTGCTATCGACGAAGCTACAGTGTTGTCTGTCGGCGAGAACACGATGTCGCACTTTTTAGCGAGGTTCTGAGCTGCCGGCTGGATCTCATTCGCACTTGTTATAGCTGATTCAACGAGTTCGAGTGAATTTTCGGCTGCATATTCTCTAAGTGCTTCAATCGCTGCCACCGAGTTCGTCTCGCTTGAGTTATAAAGAGCACCTACAGTCTTGAATCCCGGTGTGATATCTTCTGCAAGACCCATTATCTTTTCAACTGATATAGCATCTGATGTTCCTGTAACGTTTCCACCCGGCTTTTCCATATCTGAAACGACTTCTGCCGCAACCGGATCCGTAACTGCCGAGAACACGATAGGTATCTCATCTGTCTCACTCATAGCGACCTGTGCCGCAGGCGTTGTGATAGCCACGATGATATCTGCCTTGTCTGCAACGAATCCCTGACAGATAGTCTTGAGATTCGACTGCTCGTTCTGTGCATTCTGATAATTGATCTCGATGTTGTCACCATCTACATAACCTTCTTCTTCGAGCTGAGCTATGATCGATTCTCTTATCTGGTCAAGCGATGTATGTTCAACGAGCTGTACAATACCTATTTTTATCGTCTCTCCATCACCGCTGTCTGAATTTCCACAGCCTGTCATAACTACTGACATCATCGATACCATCATCAGCAGCACCATTACGATTGCCAAACTTTTCTTTTTCATTTCCTCTCCTTTGCGCAGCCTCATACTGCGCTCTCCTTTCCTGCAATATTATTTCCCGGTCTTTCAACCGCTGCTTTATGTCACACTTCTGCAAATCTGCGAGTCACGCATAAAAAAGACAGCTTCGCTGAATACTGATCAGCGGCAGACTTTTTTAAGCCTTGTCAATTTCTCTGCGAGAATTTCCCGGGCTATAAAAAAACGCCTGTCCTTGCTCAAGGACAAGCGTATGCCTGCGGTACCACCTTGTTTAATGCAAAATGCATTCTCTCTGCAGAGTGCTATCACACTCTTTGCCCGTTACGCCGGCATCGCGTCTCAGCTACTAAGTGTAACTACAGAATCTATATCTGTGCTTTAGAACACTTTTCACCTTGCCCTCGGAGGCCCATTTACTGAAACTGCATCTGCCCGGATCCCACCGCCCCGGACTCTCTGAGAAACCGTCTTCCAGTTTTACTTCCTCGTCTTCGGTTTAGTATTAATATGTTGATATACTACCACTTGTTTTTTTATGTGTCAAGAAAAAATTTAACAAAAGAC
>CAVEWO010000283.1:0-2783 GCA_963619345.1 Bacteroidaceae bacterium | reverse complement strand
GCTCCGCAGAGAGTACCGGCGGACCAGCCGATTATAGGGAGGAATGCCAGACCTGCGAAATATCGTCTGCTTATATTTCCGTCCTGACCGATTGCGACCGCGAATATTTCATCGGTGATCGCAAAACCGAATATCAGCCTCCATATCCCTTGGAACTTGCGGTCTGTTTTCTGTGAAAGCGCGATCCCCATCAGTGCGTATCTGGAATTTATCACTAGCTGTGTGACCGCCATTTCTATGTATGTGCCCATGCCTGCCATCACCGTGACTCCTGCGAACTGGCCGGCAGAGGTGAGATTCGTGAATGATATGAGTACGGCTTCTATCCATGTAAAGCCGCTCTGCACGGCCATCAGGCCGAATGCGATAGATACGGAAAAATAGCCTAAAGCTACCGGGATCCCGTCTTCTAAACCTTTTCTGAAATGCATTGAGTGTCCTTTCGTTTTATGTCTATCGTCCGGTGCTGCCCGTGTCGAGCATGTCTATCGTCGGCGATACGTGGTAAAAATCTTTGAGCGCACGGTATTCATCATCTGCTTTTTTCATTGCGGCGCGATCCGGCCTGTCAGGCATCACGGCCTTTATCATGATGTTCTTTGCGGTGTGCTCCAGCGATGTGAATTCTGTCATCGCTACTTCGTAACCGGCAGCTTCGAGCTTCAGCCCTCTGAGACCGTCTGTCAGTAGTTCGGTGAACTTGTCCTTTATGATACCGTGCTTCAGCATCGGCTCGTTGACCTCGCTTTTTATCTGCGAGAACAGCTCGTGCTGGCAGCATGGTACCGACAGGATGACGCGGCTGTGCCACTTTACAGCATTGATGAGTGCAAAATCCGTAGCTGTATCGCATGCGTGCAGCGTTACGACCATATCGGCGCCGTCGCTTTCGTAGTCGGCGATGTCTCCGGTAAGGAATTTCAGCTCGTCGTAGCCGAGCTTCTGAGCTGTCCTGCTGCAGAAGTCGATAACGTCTTTTTTCAGATCGAGTCCGATGATCTCGACATCGCGCTGCTTTACAAGCATTAGGTAGTGATAGAGCGCGAAGGTCAGATAGCTTTTGCCGCATCCGAAGTCTATGATCCTCAGTCTGCCGCTGCCGGGCAGGTATTCGAAGCAGCTGTCTGCGATCTCGAGATATCTGTTGATCTGTCTGAATTTAGAATAGTGTTTTTTGAAAACCCGGCCCTCAGGCGACATCACGCCGAGTTCTATCAGAAAGTCGCACGGTACGCCATCCTCGAGAATGTACTGTTTTCTGCGGTCGTGCGAGAGCTCTCCGGCACTGCGTGAAGCTGCGTGCCTGGTGATCTTCGGTCTGTCGGGTTTTGACGCCAGTATCTGTATGTCCTCGTTTTCGGTGAGTATGTTCACCTGCTTGAAATCTTCCGCGACAGTACGTTCCGCGAAGCTGACAGCCTCGCAGTACGGGATGTTTTCATGCGTGACCTTTTTATCGTAATGAAATTCGGCCTGGAACATGTATTCACCTTTTATCGTCACAGGCCTGAGTGTTATTTTCTTGTATTCGATTGATTTTTTTCTTTTTCCGGCAAAGATGACCTTTACCAGACGGCCGCTGTCTATGGCTGTGCACAGCACCTGAAGTATCTTTTCCATGGTAACCGCCTTCCTTTTGTCCTGAACTTATATATTATCATAGAAGACGGGCAGGTGGAAGCTAATAAGGGTCATTGAATGGAATTTCAAAATATTCCGTCAGCGACAGGACGAGTGTGCGCGCGATCAGATCGATATTGTTTATTATCCACAGCGCATCCTCGAGATTGTCGTGATATGCCAGCTCGATCAGATTTGAAGGGGCTTTTGTCAGGCGCAGCTCAGCAAGAGATGTATTCGGAACGATGTTCACGAGATCCGGATCAGGATATATCACTTTCAGGTTGTCGCTGAAGATCCCGGCTGCACGTATGCCCTCTGTGCTGGTCGAGTAGTAGTAGATGTCCGGCCCTCGCAGCTGACCTGCGATATTTGCAGGAGAGGCATTCGAGTGCAGAGCCAGATGAAAGTCGTAATTGCCGGCATTGGAAAGCGCTATCGCCTGAGAAAGCGTATCGTCCGGGTCATTTCGCGTGTAAGTGATGCCGCATGCATCGAGGTAAGGCTCCATGGCGTCGGCTATGAGGTTCATGTAGTATTCCTCGCTGCCCAGTCCGTTGATGTAAGGATTGTACTGCTGGACAGACGGGCTCAGAAATAGATCAGGCATGTTGTTTCTCCTTTTCATGTAAAGTATTGCAGCGGCCGCATGGTCGGACTGCTACAGCACAGCCGCTGCAGCTGCAGTTACTCCATCATATGCATAGCAATTATTTTTTGACACAGCAGCGTAATTGATTTACAATATAATATTGTACAAAACGCAATTCAGAAAGCAGGGACAAATAATATGTCAGATAAACAGAAAATAATCAATATCGCAGTTATTGCGCACGTAGACGCCGGTAAATCCACGCTCGTAGACGCTTTTTTAAACCAGAGCGGAGTCTTTCGTGATAACGAGCAGGTAGTCGACTGTGTAATGGACAGCGACGATATAGAACGTGAGAGAGGGATCACGATATACTCCAAGAACTGCTCCGTGATGCACGGAGATGTGAAGATCAATATCGTTGATACGCCGGGACATGCCGATTTTTCATCAGAAGTCGAGCGTATCATCAAGACGGTGGATACGGTGATACTGCTTGTTGATTCCAGTGAGGGACCTATGCCGCAGACGAGATTCGTGCTGAAGAAATCTCTGGAGCAGGGCATCAATC
>CAVEWO010000282.1:0-2785 GCA_963619345.1 Bacteroidaceae bacterium | reverse complement strand
GACGAAGTGGTCGTGCTGGATGTAGGTGATGGAGCTTCAAGCGAAGGCTGTTCTTATGAAGCATGGAATCTTGCGAAACTCCACGAGTGCCCTGTTGTATTCTGCATAGCAAACAACGAGTGGGCAATGACTGTTCATCAGGATGACGAGACTCCGAATCCGAACATTTCGGAAAAAATGGTACCGTGCGGTATAAGGTCAACGATAGTTGACGGGAACGATATCCTGGAAGTAAGAGAAGCTGTGGAAGAGGCGATAAAGCTTGCGGAACAGAACATACCTAACGCAGTCGAATGCAAAATGCTCAGATGGCATAAGCATCTGATCGGTCACAGAGATTTCGAAAGGCCTGACCAGGAGAAGCTGGAATGGGCTTTCAAGCATGACGATCCTCTCAGAAGATATGAACATTATCTTATGGATGAAGGCGTTGCAGATGAAGCTTATTTCGAAGAGGTCAAAGCAAGGAAAGAAAAGGAAATATATGAGATCATCGAAAAATGCGGAAATGAAGAATTCGCATCGTTCGAAGAGATATTCAACAAAGACTTCGTATATGCAAATCCGGAAACAGGAGGAGATTTATAATGAAAAAGACTTTTTTAAACAGAGCGATAGCTCAGGCTGTTTCTGAGGAAATGGCGAGAGACGAGAAAGTTGTACTGCTGGGAGAAGATATAAAGCACTTCGGCGGAGGACTCAGTATTTTTATGGGCGTGCCAGATAAGTATCCGGACAGATGTCTTGAGATGCCTATAGCAGAACTTGGATTCACACATTTTGGCGGGGGCGCTGCGGCAGCAGGGATGAGACCTGTAGATGATCTTATGTTCTCTGATTTTATGACTGTAGCATGTGACTCGATAATAAACTTTGCGGCAAAATACCGTTACGTTACGCTGGGAGAGGCATGTATGCCTATAGTATACGTTGCAGGTAACGGATCGAGAGGTCTCTATGGAGGATGGTCATCCGGATGTAATCACGACCAGTGCATGGAGAATCTGTTTGTAAATATACCGGGACTCAAGGTGGTCATGCCGTATTACCCTGATGATGCAAGAGGACTTCTCAAGGCATCGATCAGAGACAATGACCCGGTGGTATTCTTTTATCAGCTCGGTTCAGTAGGACTTCAGGGGATGGTCAGTGAAGATCCTGATGACATCATTCCGCTGAACAATGCGGCAAAGATACTGGAAGAGGGAACGGATGTAACGATCATAGCGATACAGGGTGTAATACCGTTCGCGCTTGAAGCGGCAGCAAAGCTCAGGGAGGAAGGCATTTCAGCCGAGGTAATAGATCCTCGTGTGATCAGTCCGCTTGATACAGAAAAGATCTTTGCATCAGTGAAGAAGACAGGCAGAGTCGTGATAACTCACGAGGCGTCTGTAAGAGGCGGTATAGGTGGCGAAATAGCTGCAGTTATACAGGAAAACTGCCATAAAGAGCTGAAGAGTCCGATCAAGAGAGTTGGACAGCTGCATACACCTGGAACTACAGGGCCGACAGAGATAATGATGCATGTGAATCCGGACAAGATATATAATGCAGTAAAGGAATTACTTTAGGAAGCGGAGCAGGTTTGAAATGACAGAATACAGAATAGGTGTAATAAATTTTGGATCTACGTCAACGAAAGTGGCATGCTATGAAAACGAAAGTATGTTGTTTGTGGAAAACATCAAACATGCTGCAGCTGAACTGGCACAGTTCAAAGAGGTGTTCGATCAGCTTGAATACAGATATGGAAAAATCATTGAATGTTTCAGACAGCATGGGATAGATGTCAGCAAACTTGACTGTATTGCTTCGAGAGGCGGGAATATAGCCCCGAGACCCGGCGGTGTATACAAAATAACGAGAAACATGGCAGAGGAGGCAGCAAGCGGGAAGTATGGTGTTCATCCTTCTAACCTCGGTCCTTCGATTGCTCTTAAGATTGCTGAAACAGGTCCTCTGCCGATTACCTGCGATCCTCCGACAACCGATGAATTCGGATCTCTTGCAAGATATAGTGGCATACCTGAGATAAACAGGATCAGCTCGTTTCAGGCATTGAACCAGAGAGCTGTAGGCAAAAAGCATGCTGAACTGACAGGAGCAGAGTACGAAAAGCTGAATCTTATCATTGCTCATATGGGCGGAGGGATAAGCGTCGTAGTACATGATCATGGAAGAATGGTCGATGCAAATAATGCGCTGGATGGTGATGGACCGTTTTCAACAAACAGAGCCGGAGCACTGCCTACAGGAGAGCTGATAGATCTGTGCTTCAGCGGCAGGTATACTCACCAGGAAATGCGAAAAAGGATAAACGGTAACGGAGGTCTTGTTGCATATGTCGGCGAAAATGATGTTCAGCTTATAGAAGAAAAGGCAGAGAACGACGAGGCATGCAGGGAGGTACTTGAGGCGATGTGCTATCAGGTAGGCAAAGAGATCGGCTCTGCAGCAACAGTTGTGAATGGGCATGTAGATGCGATACTTATTTCGGGAGGAATGGCGAATTCCAAGTGGCTGATGCAGATGATAGAAGAAAAAGTAGGATTCATAGCTCCGGTGTATCTGTATCCGGGTGAGTTTGAGATGGAAACTCTGGCAGGAAATGCACTGGCAGTCCTTAAAGGTGAAGTGGTACCGACGGAAATATGAGGTGAATGATGTTTAGAAATTTTTCGGAAATAGAGAAATATATACTCGACAAAGGCTTCAAAGCGAACGTTGCACTGGCGGGATCCAATGATATCGATACGCTGTCATCGGTGGTCAATGCGAAGAG
>CAVEWO010000281.1:0-2787 GCA_963619345.1 Bacteroidaceae bacterium | reverse complement strand
GTATGAACCCATACACCAGTCATACCGGGAATCGGCGGCGCCACACTCCTCAGAACCATGGGCAATGACTACTATCGTATGCCTTGGTCTGATCCCTGAGCTAATAATTGCCTTTGCGATCGCCATATGTAAGCCTATCCCGATGGCGTCATCCTGATATGCATTGAAATATCCATCCATATGTGCACCGAGTATTATATATCTGTCAGGCAGTTCGCCCGGTATATATCCCGTCACATTCCTGCTCATTCCGCCGCCGAGCTGCATATCTATATCCAGCGTCAATGTCGCTGATACCCCGTTAGGGCAGGAATCAAGCAATTCTCTGAGTGCCATTGCCGTTTTCCTTGAAATATTCGCTGCCGGAAAATCGCTCGGTCCCTGAAAATCAAAGCACCCTACTGCATCTTCAGCGAGACTGTAACGCTCCCCCGCATATGATATGAGTATTCCGGAAGCTCCTCTTGCCATTGCCTGCTCTGCAGGTACATTGACCCAGAAGTCCTCCGCCGGATCCATGGTGCACAAGGCTATGCTTCCCTCTGCATCAAGGCCCTCATAGTCGCAGGCTCTGCCCCTGCCGACATCCAGTATCCTGCCTGTGATACCCTCAGGAGGTGTTCCTGCTGATACGGCATATGCCGATACTTCAAATTCCATATCAACGCCGTTTATCACCAGACTGCCGTCCAGCAGTCCCCATGAATCGACAGGAAACTCCTCTGCTGAAACATTTTCCAGCCCAATGTCGATCATTTCACGTTCGATCCTTTTTGCTGCCAGCAGTTCTCCTGAACTTCCGGATGTTCTGAATCCTTTCTTCCCTCCGGTGCACCCCGTCAGACTCAGTTTTTTCGCAAATGAATCAATATAGGTTATGTCCAATTTATCAATGATGCTCAATAATTCTTTCATATTCAACGCCATCCTTTATTCGTATATTATATGATTTTCTTCTTCTCATTGAAATAACCCTTCTTATAAAGGAGCCTGGACAGTACTGCAGGTATAATTACTGCCACAATCATCATAAGCCCGTATATTTTTGCCAGCAGCAGATAGATTACCATCGTGATGAGTATTATGAAGCTCAGCTTCTTCTCGAACTTGCAAAACTGTACATACACCGCCGCGAATACGCATGGCACTGTATATGTCTTGATCGCTGCCAGCAGTGTCTCAGGGAAAAGCTCGATTATCTTCGTACCGAAAACTGCTGTGAGGAACACAACAGCCAGCGTAGTGAACAGGGAACCTGCAACTCCAAGTGTAGACGCCACCGCTCCCTCATCTGATCCATAAGGCACACCTATGGATTCCTGTGCTACTGCCGATGCCGGTACTCTTACATCTGATATGCTCCCTGCTGTGAATGACATATATGTTCCAGTAAGTCCCAGTATCGGATAATATGAAAGAGGTTCTATGAAATAATATGCTCCGAAAGCTGCCGCTACAGTTCCCCATGATGACAGAGCTATTCTCCAGTCGGGAAATACACCGTATCTTATTTTCAGGTAGATTACCGGCAGAAACATTGTGAACATCACCACTGGTATTATTATTGTACCTATACGTCTTACTTTCTTCGTCCATACTTCATGGAAAGACAGATTATTGTTCATTTTATGCAGACCTCCTTTTACGATATGATCAGTCCTGTGACTATACCTGCCACCATAGCAATACCGAGACAGTATTCCTTGAGCCATATGGCTTTTTCTGCGATTTTCATCAATACAGCCATCGCCGCAGCTGAAACCAGCATCGCTATCACCACGGTAAAGTCTGTTCCCTGTACTGCAGTGATCATATATTCACTGCAAAATGCTCCGAATATACCCAGCGTAGCTGCGCTGGAGAAGATTTCCATCCACCTGTCATCGCCTCCGCCGATTTTGGTTCTTACTTTTTCCATCCTGCCTGCAAATATCCATGTCACCAGAAGCCACCCGCAGCCATTTATAGCCATAGTCCACCATGCATTTGACAACTGAACCATACTGAGAGCTTCCGAAAGATCTCCTCCCAGTGCCTTGACGCCTATTGAAGCAGCTGTCAGTTCTGTTGTCGCTCCGCCTATTACCGACAACCTCAGCCAGGCCATTGGTCCGCCGAGAACTGCGATAAGTCCTATCATCACAATAAATACACCAAATGCCGGTCCGACAGCCGATACCACGCCGGCTCTGAATGCTCTGCGGCACTGTTTCGGCGTTAGATTCACATATCCTGATTTTGCAGTCTTACCTGCAAGTCTGAAAAACAATAAGGTTTCACAAAGCACAGCTAATACAGCTATTGCGCACAACGCCCACATTGCCGGACTGTTTGCTACTTCTAAAGTGTTGATGTTTTTACTCATGGTTCTTCACCTCTATTCAATTATCATATCTCTATCCGGTCATCATATCTATGAGCCATTCTCCTGCCAATGATAACATACCCATAATAAATGTCAGTGCAACAGGTCCGATCCATTTCCTGCGGTATACCAGTATGCTGACGATAAACAAGGCAAGCTGGAATATATCGACGCTGGGAAGTGCATTCCCTGCTGAACCGGCAAGTTCCACGATACTGCCGTCAGCTATGAATATACCTGACACAGCGATAAGTGCGATACCGCATATCTTCATTTTCCCTATCATCATATCAAGGCACAGCGTACCCTGATTCCTGCGCAGTATCCCGGCAAGCACCAGTGAAAAGACGAAGCAGGGCAGACATACAGCCAGACTCATCAGCAGAGCACCGGACCATCCGTAAAGATCAAAACCCGTATAT
>CAVEWO010000280.1:0-2810 GCA_963619345.1 Bacteroidaceae bacterium | reverse complement strand
ATAAAGAAAAGTCCCCATCGAGCTGTGCTCGATAGAGACTTTGTCTACAGTCTGCTTCCTTTTGTGTTAGTATTTAAACTAATAGAAGAGGGTGCTCAAAGTCTAAAGAAAATGGAATCGAAGATCGATACTGATAAAATGAAAGCACCGTCATTCCTCATGGTGCTTACAGGGGTCGGCGGCTATGCATATCGCAGGAAAGAACAATGATGTAATGATGCACGGGATCATGATATCAAGAGAAGGATCCGGAGGATCTCCGATCATATATATCGATGATGCGTATGTAAATAAGAAGGCATCAGCAAGAGGGGGCAGCGTGCACAACAATGCAATGGAAAAATTCGAAAATCATATTAATAATCTGTGGGAGCATTTATAGTATGCAGACAGGACACTTTTGTTGGACATGGGTTGGACATGAAAGGCTGAGCAGAAGCAGTAAATGTCTTGATTCCAATTATTGTTTCTTTATTGCCGAACAAATTATTATTGAACGAGCATGGAACAGTATGTATTATTATAGATAAAGATTTAAATGGAGCGGTAAGGAGATGGTCGCATGAAAGTAGAACAGTTTGTAATGGCGTACGGAGTGGAACAGGACAGGATACGAGCAATGCTTCCCGAGGGATTCGTGTCGCTTCGACCGGTGCTGAGGATAAATACGGAGATAAGACAGGCTGCTGACAGCGATGAGCAGGTGTACATCGAGCTGAACACACCTGTAGAGGCAGAAGGAAAACGAGGCTGGATAAACATAGCGCACTGGGAAAGCCCTGGAACAGAAATCAGGTGCGACAGAGACGGCAGCAAAGTGACGCTGACGATGGACTTCCTGAAGCTGACATATACAGGAACCGGGATGGCGGGAGGTTGTCCGGCAGAGAAAGATAATGCGGGATGCTTTTTTACAGATGCGGAAAACCCGGGATTTCGACCGGCCGAGACAATAAATGAGAAAAAGGAGTTCTGCGACTGCGAATTTGCATGGACGTTTTCTGACGGGGATGCACATGGCGTGAGCATCGGAAAGACGCTCCCTGCATTTGAAGAGGAACAGAAGACTCATTATGAAAAGCTGGCCTTTACACCTGAAAATGCTGCAGCGATACCATGCAGACAGGTGCTCGGCTCATGTATAGTGAAATTTGAAAGAACTGAAAAGGAATGAAGAAAACCGAAAAGAAATGAGGGGTGAAGATGATGAAAGTACTGATGCTGAACGGAAGTTCAAATAAAAGAGGAAACACGAATCTGGCTCTTGAGGAGATCGGAAAACAGCTAGAGAAGGAAGGGCTGGAGTACGAGATTTTCCAGATGGGCGGAAACCCTGTCCGAGACTGCATAGGCTGCGGAATGTGTTCGGATAAAGGCTGCACGTTCGATGATGATAAGGTCAATGAGTTCGTTGCAAAAGCGAAAGAAGCGGATGGCTTCATTTTCGGAACACCGGTATACTACGCACATCCGAGCGGCAGAGTACTTTCGTTCCTGGACAGAGTATTCTTCAGCAGCGGTGCGCACTTTGCATTCAAACCGGGTGCGTCGATCGCGATAGCAAGAAGAGGAGGGACGACGGCATCGTTCGATGTGATGAATAAATACTTTGGTATATCTCAGATGCCTGTCGTAGGATCCACGTACTGGAACATAGCACACGGCTGTCTGCCGGGCGAAGCAGCTCAGGATGACGAAGGCCTGCAGACGATGCGTAACCTTGCGAGAAATATGGCGTGGATGATAAAATCACTCAAAGCCGCCGAGGCGGCGGGCGTGCAGCTGCCTCAGACAGAAGACGGCAGTCGCACTAATTTCATAAGGTGATCACAGGAGAGTGAGAGCGGCATTCCGGTATGCAGGTGCTACTGGCTCCGTAAACTTATCGATAACTGGCTCTTTTCACAAACCGGCACATGATGTAAAGTAGTGTACACGCGTGAATGATATATGGAATGGAGAAGAGCAGATGTTTAAGAGAAAAGAAAAAGACAGCAGGAGAATAATTGAATTTCTCAATAAAGAGAGAGTTTGTGATCTTTCTATGATCTTTGAAGGAGAGCCGCATATAACCCCGATGATATATGTGTATGACGAGGAAAATGATGCTATGTTTTTTCACAGCTCACCTGACGGGACAAAGATCAGAGCACTGAGGGCAGATGGCAGAGTAGCATTTTCAGTGATGAGACACACCGCGAATCACGTCATCGATACTGACGGCAAGCCGTGCGGATACGGTATAGTATATGAAAGCGTCGTAGGATACGGACGCATTACTGTCATCGATACACTCGATGAAAAAATCGCCGCATATGATATGATGTCGGCAAAATTCGCACCGCATAAACCGGAAAGCAGAACAAAGACCCAGTGTAAAAAAGGAGAATCTCCGGCGGGATTCGAGTACAGAGAAAACGAACTCAACTCATCGCTGATACTCAGGCTTGATATAAAAGTCAAAAGCGGCAAAGCGTGGGATGGGATAAACCCCGTCTGCTATTTTTAACAGAGCGTTTTAACAGAGACACAGGTCTGTCACAAAACCCTCACTGCAGCATATCTGTAATGCAGGAGGGTTTTTATTATGGACAAAGAATTTTCTAAAGCAGTCATAAGGCTCGTGGCAGCAGCCTTTTTGCTGATAAATGCATTGATGACAGCTAAAGGCGTCAATCCGATACCGCTGGATGAATCACAGATAACCGATATAGCATCCCAGGCAGCTGCGGTGGTCGCGTGCGTCTGGGTGTGGTGGAAAAACAACAACGTGACGAACTCGGCGAGGTATGCACAGCAGTCTCTCAAGG
>CAVEWO010000279.1:0-2823 GCA_963619345.1 Bacteroidaceae bacterium | reverse complement strand
ATCATCTGTTCCGGCTTATTGCAATAACTTGCATAAAAATGAAAATACTGATATGATCCCCGTCTTTGACACTCGATCAGCACAGAAGCTTGCTTTCCATGGGTATTACCGGGACTGCAGGCTTTTGTATTTTGCATCGATATGTAATATCCTTTTTCTTTGTGCTGCGTGTCTTTTTTTACTGATCTTCATCATTTTAACCGCGTGTTTTTTATTTTATTTAAGGAATGAGTGATCCTTAAAGCGCGAAAAAGAGCTCTAGGGAAATCATGAAATCCGACTCTGGGAATTCGCTGAAAGCACTGATATTTCAATATTTACGGTTTATGAATCTGAAAATGCAGTGTCAGACTTCCGCTTATTGCGTTTTTGAAAAAAAGGAATTTTTTAAAGTCATTTTAAAGAAATATTAAAGACGTATAACGGGTGTTAAAGTTAATAGCGAAATAAGGTACCGAATTTTCAAACAACTAAATTCAAGGAGGATTTCATAATGGATTTGAATCAAATAATGAATGGTCCGGGTTTATGGATCGCGTCATCAATAATGGTAATCGCAGTTGTCGGACAGGCGATCGTCTTTCTCAGGGCAGCATTGAAGGAAGCACAGAACATAGGTCTTGAAAAAAGTCAGTATATGGGAGGTATGCGTTCAGCTATATTCACAGCGCTGGGTCCATCATTTTCACCTGTAATCATCTTACTTTCACTGATAGCAGTTGTCGGTGGACCGACAACCATGATGAGACTCTGCGATGTTGGCGCAGGAAGAACTGAGCTTGCAATGGTATCACTGGCATCAGGCCTCGTCGGAGGAGAGCCGGGAACAGCATCATTCGGAGTGGAGGCGTTCACTTATTCAATATGGGGAATGGCTCTGAACAATCTCGGATGGCTGCTCGTAGTACTGATATTCACACACAGGATGTCAGGTATCGTTGACAAACTTTATTCAAAATATGATCCTAAGTGGATAAAACTGCTTATGGGAGGAACGATAATCGGTCTGTTCGCATATCTGCTTTCCAATCAGCTGGTGGCGTCATCCATGCAGGCAAACTTTGCACCTCTCGTAGCAGCCGCTTCAGCAGCGCTGGCTATGATCATAATAACGAAATGTCTGGCAAAATTCCAGAAGCTGCAGGAGTTTGCACTGGGTATAGCAATGCTGACAGGAATGTTCGTGACACAGGCAGTATTCGGATAAATCGCAGCGATCAGAAAAGGAGATAACAACATGGAAAATACATTATTAGTAGGAGAAGCTTTTAATAAAAAGCTTGTGAAACTCGGTATGCTTACTGTAGGATTTGCGATCATAGCGAATTTCATACCTGCAATATATCTGTATGTTGCATACGGGCAGTTCCCGGGTATAAGCGGCATATTAAAGATATGGGGCGTAGCAGCAGCTACATACGGTATATCATGGGTCGTACAGCCGATCGCATATTTCGGAGTACTTGGAGCAAGCGGATCATATATAGGATGGCTTGCAGGCTCTGTAGGAGATATACGACTTCCGGCTGCAACGATGGCACAGAAGGTAGCAAAGGTCGAAGCCGGTACACATGAAGGAGACGTAATAGCAACTATAGGTACTGCCTCATCAGTTCTGGTTTCATCTTTCTTCGTTATCCTGTTCACATTCATAGGATCGAAAGTCCTGCCTCTGCTGCCGCAGTTTGTACTGGATGCATTCAACTATATACTGCCGGCACTGTTCGCAGCGGTATATGTGGAAGTTGCAAGAAAGGATATCAGAACAGGTATCGCTGGTCTGGCTGCAGGTCTGGTACTCATGTTCATATGCGTAGTCCTGGCACTGCCTTCATGGGTCCCGACGCTGGTGATAGTATTCAGCGGTATCGTCGTGAACCGTGTGTTCTTCGTGCGTGACAAGAAGAAAGAACAGAATGCATAAAAACATTTCTAAAAACAATTCAAGAAGGAGAATGATTATGAACAGTGATAATATACTGATCGAAAAATGCGCATCGCATTATGACGAAATGGTAAAAATGCTTGAGAGTGTTGTCAACATAGACAGCAAAGTGGACAATCCTCCCGGATCAGCTGAAGTAGCGCATATCTTTGGTGAAAAGCTCGAGAAGCTGGGATTTGACATCGAATACAGAGCCGGAGGAGATTTGCCGACACATCTGTACGGTATAAGAAAGTGCGGCAAGGAAGGCGTAAAAACTGTACTTTTCATGGGTCATATGGACACAGTGTTCGATAAGGGAACAGCTGCAGAGAGACCTTTCAGGATAGACGGTGAGAAGGCTTACGGCCCGGGGGTCGCAGATATGAAGAGCGGCATCACATCGGCGCTGTTCGCACTGCAGTCCCTGTACGAGACCGGCTGGGACGATATGGATATAATCTGCTTCTTTGCCGGAGACGAAGAATGCGGTCATCCTGAGACGGATTTCAAAGAACAGCTTATGGAAATTGCTAAAAATGTGGATTTTGTCTTTAATTTCGAGACAGGAATGGACAGCGGCGACATGGTAGTGCAGCGCAGAGGCGTACTGTATCCGCTTCTTACGGTAAACGGCATAGCAGCCCACGCAGGAAAGGATCCGGACAAGGGAGCCAGCGCTATCAAAGAGATCGCACATAAAATCACAAGACTGTATGAGCTTGATGATAAAGAACGCGGTATCAATTTCAATGCCGGAAAAATCTACGGTGGCATTGTGGACAATGGTATTGCAGGCTTCGCACAGTGCGAATGTGATTTCAGGTTCGATGACAGTAAAGATGCTCCGTATATCATGGAGAAACTCCAGGAGGTAGCGGCCGAAGTGCATGTGCCAA
>CAVEWO010000278.1:0-2842 GCA_963619345.1 Bacteroidaceae bacterium | reverse complement strand
ATTCAGAACGTTCAGTGAAGCTGATTACAAAAAGCTTTTCAGCCAGCTGAAAAACGAAAAAGTTGAGCTCAAAAAGGATACAGCTGTAAAATCTGTATCTGAACTTGCAGGCGAGCGGGTAACGCTTAGGGAATAGATATTTTATATAAAAGGGCATGTAAACGGAGGCATGACATGAAAGTTAGAAAAACTAAAGACAGGATACTGGATACATCTATAAGATTATTCAATGAAAGGAAAGCGTCTAATGTAAGCACTGTGCAGATTTCCGCAGAAATGGGTATAAGTCCCGGGAATCTGTACTACTACTACGACAACAAGGAAGAAGTGATCCGCTATATCTGGATCGAAAGGATGAAGAACGAGGCCGAAGCTCTTGTAGAGAAATATGCTGAAGTCAGGAGCGCAGCCGATTTTATAGAATGTATCAGAGAAGTGCTGAAACACTGTCTTAAATACAGGTTTTTCTATACAGAACTCACTACTCTTTTTGCGAATGACAGTATGCTGATAGATATGTATCGTGATATCAAGGGCAGGATCAGAGCCGCTGCGGTAGAGATGCACAAGGCTCTGGTATGTGAGAATATGACGTCTGAACTTGATCGCGATGATATAGAGGCTGCCGCCGACAACGGTGTGGCATTGCTGGTAGGGCTCGTCATGTACTGCGATGTGATGGCTGTAGAAGGTCAGAGCATGGAAGTGTCAGCTTCAAAGGCGCTGATACGTATGGTGCGCTATATTATAATGATGAAGATGTTCGGCAGCACGATGAGTGCAGAGCTGGAGAAAGAACTGGAACGCATGCCTGCATCTGTGTAATTTAGTGCAGGGCCGGTATCAGCTGTGATACCAGCGGCCTGCGAGATACAGTGATGTAAGGTCTTTTGCTATACGAGGATCGAGTCCTGTGCGGTTTATTATCTTGCTGATTTTATACTGCACAGTATTTTTATGTACGAAAAGCTCGCGCGCTATCGCATTTATCGAGCCGTTATTTTTATAGTATATATTGATGAAGTGTATAATGTCGTTTATCTCGCTGTCATTGCAGTTTCTGAATATCATATCGGTGAAACGTTTTTTGTGATCGATATCGACAGAAGCTATTATTATATCGAGGAGAAGATCATCGTACAGGTATATGCCCGATGAACAGTTCCTCTTCAGACTCATCGCTCTTCTGGCCTGACGGAAGGATTCCACTGCGGATTTGCAGTCTGGATAGCACGTGCCTATGATGCACAGATATGCTTCCTGCGGGAACTCGCTGTTGAAGCGCAGCTCCAGGTAATCTCTGAATTTGGCAGCAGAGTCGAAGTTTCCGATCAGCATGCCGAAGTCGTTGTTGTAGCCGGTGAGTATATGTGTTTTGTCTATCCGTGAATCGAGGAAATCGCTGATGCTGTATTCCGGATCAGAAAGTCTTATCAGCGCAGCCGTCATGGGTGAATATGGATCGAGGTGATATTTTCTAAGAGTATCGGCCAGGTGATCAGGGTTGTCGAGCTCGTCGTTTACCCAGTTGCTTATGAAAAGCATGCGTGCATGCTCTTTTTTGTCTTTCTGCTGTATTGTCTCAAAATCTTTTACGAGGATTTCGGTAACTTTCTTGATTATCTTGGCATATCTGCTGGTTTCGGACACCTCTCCGGTTATTCCGACAACGCCTATGATCTTATCGTCGGAAAAGAGCGGCAGGTTGATGCCTTTCTTGCATCCTGCATATTCATCGTCGTAATAGACAGGCAGTTCGCGCAGATTTTCCTGTATGACAAGATGGGCGCCTTCATGGAACTGTCCCGGACGGAGCGGATCGGTGCTGGCCATGATTATGCCGTTTTCATCCATGATATTTATATCGTAATCTATGACCGAACTGATCTCGCGTATTAGGTCAGTGGCTGTGTTCTTGCTTATTTTCATCGTTTTCCTCTCTCTGCCGTCTGTGCAGGGATGCTCGGATGCAGATCTGCAGGCAGACTTCTACAGTTTTTTGTTTTAACAATACGTTGTTATATATAACAACAAAAACTCATGCGTTAGGAAATATGCATAAATAAAGCTGTTACATATAATATTATAATAAAAAAACTTGACATCGTCAATAATTGAATAAAATCGTCGCCGGAGGGAACGATATATCATATAAAGAAATATAACGAAGCCGGCATCAGAAAGACAGGGGGATATGGGAAATGGTAGAGAAGGATACGATAAGGCTGCTGAGAGAATGCGACGCAGGTATCAAGATGGGCATTTCATCGATAGATGACGTATTCGAATATGTACAGAGCGAGGATTTCAAAAAGGCGCTGAAGTTCTGCAGAGGGCAGCATGTGAAGCTTCAGGATGAGATACAGGTGCTTCTCGATCAGTATCACGACAGCGGCAAGGACCCTAACATGATGGCCAAGGGCATGTCGTGGATGAAGACAAACGCTAAATTGGCGATGGACGGATCGGATCAGACTATTGCGGATCTGATGACAGACGGCTGCAACATGGGCGTGAAATCGCTGAGCAGATTTCTCAATCAGTATGAGGCGGCTGATGAGAAGTCAAAAGACATAACGAAACGGCTGATAGGGCTTGAAGAAAAGCTGGCCGTCGATGCGCGAAGGTTTCTGTAGGGGACGCTGCAGAGCCTTTTACAGATACAGACCTTCTTTTTCCTTGAAACGGAGCATACATTTAAGGAGAAGGGAGGTTTTTTAGTGAAGAAAAAATCAAAGCGCATGGAGAATGTGCTGACGGGTATACTCGTTGCAGTGCTTCTTATAGCGAGCGGATTCATGGGTATAGAGAATTTTGAACCTGTCGTCAGGCATCTGACTAT
>CAVEWO010000277.1:0-2865 GCA_963619345.1 Bacteroidaceae bacterium | reverse complement strand
GAAAGGTATCTCGCTTATTATTATCTGCGAGCGTCCTCTGTCTGTCTCTTCTATATTTGCGACAGCTCTTACTGTGACCTTGCCCTGCCCTGTCCTGTAGGCCTCTCTTGCGCCTTTCTTTCCGAGTATCTGAGCTCCTGTAGGAAAGTCAGGCCCTTTTATGATCTCCATGAGATCGTCCACGGTGCACTCTTCGTCATCTATCATCTTCACTGTGGCGTCGATGACTTCGCCGAGATTGTGCGGCGGTATGGATGTAGCCATACCTACAGCTATACCGTTGCTTCCGTTTACGAGAAGGTTTGGAAATCTTGCAGGCAGTACCACAGGCTCTTTTTCTTCTTCATCGAAGTTCGGCATGAAGTCTACAGTGTCTTTGTCTATATCGCGGATCATTTCCAGCGAGAACGGAGACATCCTTGCTTCTGTGTAACGCATTGCCGCAGCGCCGTCTCCGTCGACTGAACCGAAGTTTCCGTGTCCGTCTACGAGAAGATATCTTGTCGAGAAATCCTGAGCGAGCCTTACCATCGCATCGTATATCGAGCTGTCACCGTGAGGGTGATATTTACCCATTACTTCACCGACGATACGCGCCGATTTCTTGAACGGCTTGTCAGGTGTTATGCCCAGACCGCTCATTCCGTAGAGTATTCTCCTGTGAACAGGCTTCAGTCCGTCACGAACGTCAGGAAGAGCACGTCCTACGATAACGCTCATCGCGTAATCTATATAGGAGTTTTTCATCTCGTCATGTATCTCGTGCTGGATCATCTTCTGATCTTCTAATAAATTCGCCATTTACTTAAAAACTCCTCCCCTCTAAATATCCAGTGTCGCGAGTGCCGCATTCTGTTCTATGAATTTTCTTCTAGGCTGCACTTTATCGCCCATGAGTGTAGTGAATATCTCATCTGCAGCAGTGGCATCCTCAACAGTTATCTGGATAAGAGTCCTGTTGTTGTAATCCATGGTAGTTTCCCAGAGCTGATGGAAGTCCATCTCTCCGAGACCTTTGTAACGCTGTATGTCAGCTTTGCCCGGCTTGTCTGCGAGCTCCTTCATAAGCTTTTCCTGTTCTCTTTCCGAATAGGTATAGTACACTTCCTTGCCTTTCTTCACCTGAAAAAGCGGCGGCTGTGCAGCATAAACATAGCCTTTTTCGATAAGAGGCGTCATGTATCTGTAGAAGAACGTCAGCAGGAGCGTCCTGATGTGCGCGCCGTCAACGTCGGCATCTGTCATGATTATTATCTTGTGATATCTCAGCTTCGATTCGTCAAAATCAGGTCCGATATTGCATCCGAATGCTGTTATCATGTTCTTTATCTCATCTGAGTTCAGGATCTTGTCAAGTCTTGCCTTTTCAACATTGAGGATCTTACCTCTGAGCGGCAGCACTGCCTGTCTAAGCCTGTCTCTTCCCTGCTTCGCGCTTCCGCCCGCGGAATCACCCTCGACGAGGAATATCTCTGAAAGCGCAGGATTTTTCTCCGAGCAGTCCGCAAGTTTTCCCGGCATAGATATGCCGTCGAGCACGCTCTTTCTCCTGGTCAGCTCTCTGGCTTTTCTTGCAGCCTCTCTGGCTCTTGAAGCTCTGAGGCACTTGTCTATTATGATCTTTGCCTGCGTAGGATTTTCCTCTAGGAAAGCCATCACGTTCTCTGCCGTAGCAGTTTCAACGAATCCGCGCATCTCGCTGTTGCCGAGCTTAGTCTTCGTCTGCCCTTCGAACTGCGGCTCCGTGAGCTTTACAGAAACGATAGCCGTAAGACCTTCTCTGACATCCTCACCTGAAAGCGAATCGTCGTTTTCCTTGAGTATCTTAGTCCTCCTGGCATAGTCGTTTATTATCCTTGTCAGAGCAGTCTTGAATCCCACCATGTGGAAACCGCCCTCTGTCGTGTTGATATTGTTGGCATATGAAAGAAGCATCTCGTTATACCTGTCGGTATACTGCATAGCAACTTCCACTTCTCTCTCCTTGTCGGCTACTTCAAAATAAATGATATCAGGATGCAGAGACTCCTTGTTCGTATTGAGGTGCTTTACGAATTCCCTGAGTCCGCCCTCATAATGGAATTCTTCATTCTTTTCCCTGCCTGCTCTTTCATCCTTTAACGTTATCCTGATGCCTTTGTTGAGAAAAGCCATCTCTCTGAGTCTTCTCTCGAGTACTTCAAAATCGTACTCTGTCTCGTCAAAGATCTCAGGGTCAGGCCAGAACGTGGTCTTCGATCCCGTTTTTTTAGCATTTCCTATCTCTGTGAGCGGACTTGTGGTCTTGCCCTTTGCATATGTCTGCTTGTATATCCTGCCGTTTCTCTTTATCTCCACTTCCATCTCCGTGGAGAGAGCATTTACAACAGATGCACCTACGCCGTGAAGCCCTCCGGAAACCTTGTATCCTCCGCCCCCGAACTTTCCGCCTGCATGAAGCACCGTATGGATGACTTCCACGGCTGGTATCCCGAGCTTCGGATGGTTGTCTACAGGCATACCTCTTCCGTTGTCTTCAACGGTAATGGAATTGTCTTTGTGTATGGTGACATTTATAATACTGCAGAAACCGGCAAGAGCTTCGTCGATACTGTTGTCCACTATTTCGTATACAAGATGATGCAGCCCTCTGGGTCCCGTGCTTCCTATATACATGCCAGGCCTTTTTCTTACAGCTTCAAGGCCTTCAAGAACTTGTATCTGCTCAGCGCCATACTGCTGGATATTTTCGTCTTTTGCCATTCCCTGATCTCCTTTTTTACAATAAAAATACTTATTGCATTATAGCACGATTCTTTGCCTTTGACAATTTTAAAAGCATTTTAGACCTAAATCTTCACATAACGTTAAAAAAACGCTCAAATC
>CAVEWO010000276.1:0-2878 GCA_963619345.1 Bacteroidaceae bacterium | reverse complement strand
TTGAAATCATGCGGCTCAGAAATATTTACCATTTATTTAACTGTCGAAAACCCGGGATTTTCAGTTGATAATTGTGTTCATTCAGTATATACTGTTTTCGTAAAATGTTAGTTTTGGTCATATTAATATTTTACCATACCCTGAGTACTTATTGTGCTTGGGGTATTTCATTGTATGAAAAAAAAAGCTGCACGTTAATGATTCATTGCTCGTTAATGCGACAGCCCCAAGCAAGCCGTTCTCATTTAATTGGTTCAAACACATCAAATATTGTGAATTCTGCAACAACACAATCTGGTTTCTCGCAATCACAGAACTCAAACGTGTCTATATTATCCATAAGCTCTTTCCAAATTGACATGTTATTATCAGAGACTCCAAATCCTAAGTTTTCAACTATTATAGTAACATCTGAAGTGTCGTAATTCAGCGATATCTTAGGTGTCTCAAACTTTAACAGCTGTTTTAGAAGTTTTAAACTATCCTCAATTAAGCCAAACTTTTTACTTGGCTTTTTGTTTTCGTACGTCTTTTCTTTTGCCTCGATAGCTTCACGCATTAATTTCTTAAATCTTGGATCATCAAAAATATCCTTACTCATATGACTGCTTCCTTTCTTTTTTCTATAAAATCACCTTTATTATATCATGATAACGGTTTGATTAATATCCTCAGTTAACTTACTATGAGGATTGATGCTTAATCGCAATCCTCTACCGGAACGTACTCCCACTCATGGATACCCATTAAATGACCATCCGTTGTGTTAATTGAACTAACTTACCGCTTTACTGGTTTTTCTTTTACCGAAGAAGCTATTTGAGTTTGTATAACCCTCCACGGCTTAAAAGTGCAACGACACCTCAAGGCTATAGCATTTGTAGTTAAGATAGCTACTGAGATTTATAGCGGCATTGTAAGCTCTATCAATTACAAATCCACATGCATCACATTTATATGTTCTATCACTTAGTTTTAAATCTCGCTTTATATTTCCACAACAGAAGCAAGCCTTGCTGCCTGGGTAAAAACGATCTGCTAAAAAAGGAGACATTGGTACTGTGGTTCAATCTGTAGATGTTACGTATATAAATCAACTTCTGCGACTACACAGACTGGTGGTGAAGTTGAAGCACTACTTATCCGGGCTGGGAAGACGGAAAATATATTTGGACACGATCTGTCATTTATACCTGTGTGTAACTGGTTCAAAAGGAACCATATGAAGCAAGGTTGACAAAGGCGATACTGGTACGAGCAGCACTTCCGTGACTGTTAGTTCGATACAGTATCAGCAAAGAAGTTCTCCCACTACAACATATAGAACCGCATCAGCATACAGCTCAAATATTAGATATACGACTGTAGTGAATGATTCTGTTGAGGATCTGGTTCCATTATGGAAAGATATTAATATAATCCTGTTTAGGTATAACAATTCTACATGCGATAAAATATTTACGGGTGTCATAGCTCAGGAGTTAATTGAACTCTTTGAGAAACATGGAATGAATTGGCAGGATTATGCTCTTGTTCTTGGCTCTGAAGAAGAAGGATATTCTGTTAATTACGAATTTCTTAACAGAATAACTAAGCATGTGTTATCCAAAACACAAGACAAACTTCTTGATTTAGAATCACGAATAAAAACACTTGAAGAAAAATAGCAAACAGGGAATACTTTTTACGGTATTCCCTGTTTTTTACGCTTTATTATACATACCAATACATCTTTGATTTTTCAATAGTTATAGCTTCTTTTCCGTACCCCATTTTGCGGGTCTTCCATACCCCATTTTTCCCCCCCATTTTTTTGGCACATAACGGTAAATAGCGGTATTTTACGGCACTTCACTCATATCCGCCTTTCAGATACAAAGCTCCCAAACCCATTGAAATTTCATCCTTTGCCCTTGAGTTCACCGAGATCGTAAGGCGTATCCTGGTAAACATAGTAATTCAGCCAGTTGCTGAAGAGCAGACTGGCGTGACTCCTCCATCTGAACAGGATATCTTCTTCCGGGTCGTCATTTCTGAAGTAATTCTTAGGCACATCGATCTTGAGCCCTTTGTCCACATCTCTGAAATATTCTCCTGCCAGAGTGCCCTTGTCGTACTCCTGATGACCGAGCACGAATATCTGGCGACCGTTTTCCGTCGATATGATATGAGGCCCCACTTCCGGCGAATCAGCCAGTATCCTGAGCTCAGGATGCTTTTCGATATCCTCCCTCAGAACCTCAGTATGTCTGGAATGCGGCGCATAGAACACCTCATCAAATCCCCTCATCAGCGGATTATGCGGCCTTACGACTTTATGCTCAAATATTCCGAACACTTTCCTGTCGAGCAGATGCTTGTCTATCCCGTAGTGATAGTACAGGCTCGCCTGTGCTCCCCAGCAGATGAACATGCTGCTGTAGACGTGTGTCTTTGCAAATTCAAATATCTCACACAGCTCTTTCCAGTAGTCTACCTGCTCGTACGGCATCTGCTCCACCGGAGCTCCCGTGAGTATCATTCCGTCAAAATAATCATCTTTTATTTCATCGATCGTCTTGTAGAACGAATCCATATGCTCCTGCGATATATGCGTTGATTCGTGTGAATCCATCGTAACCAGCGTCATCTCCACCTGCAGCGGGCTGTTTGAAAGCACTCGCGCAAGCTGAGTCTCCGTCGCTATCTTCGTAGGCATCAGGTTCACTATGACGATCTTGAGAGGTCTGATATCCTGCGTCACCGCACGACCTCTGTCCATCGTGAATATATTCTCGCTCTGCAGCGCCTCCGCTGCAGGCAGCTCATTAGGTATTATCAGCGGCATTGGTTTATCTCTCCCCTTCCATTGTGTCAGTCTTCTGCCTCTATTTTAAAG
>CAVEWO010000275.1:0-2895 GCA_963619345.1 Bacteroidaceae bacterium | reverse complement strand
CATCCAGCGTTGCTCCGAACGGGCACTGATACACGCATGAGCCGCATGCGATGCACTTCTCACTGTCTATCACCGCAACACCGTCAGGCCCCATGCTGATCGCGTCCACTTTGCACGCTCTCTCGCAAGGTCTCTTGAAATTCGTGATCGCGCTGTACGGACATACCGCCGCACATCTGCCGCATTCCACGCATCTGCTCTTATCTATATGCGCCCTCTGCTCATCATCAAATTTTATCGCCCCCGGCTTGCACGCGTCCGCGCACCTGTGAGCTACGCATCCTCTGCACAGATCCGTTACCACGTGTCCCGCCTCAGGACATTCATCGCATGAAATGTCTATTACCTGTATGACATTAGGATTGTTTTTATTGCCGCCCAGGGCGATCCTTATCCTCTCTGCAACGATCGCTCTGTCCTTGTAGATACAGCAGCTCATCGGCGGTTCACCCTTCTTGACTATCTCGTTTGCTATTTCATTGAACACCGAAAAGGCATCGTTGCCTCGCCATGTCTGCCAGGCCAGCTCCATCAGAACTGTGTACTTCAACTCTTGTACTTTGGTGTCAAAAATTCTCATAAAATCTCCTTTGTTAAATTTATAACTTTCTGACTATATAATAAAGTACCATTCTTGAATTGTAAATACACAATCTTGCGGTTATTTGCCTTTACAGAACAAAAACAAAAATGACCATACAAAATAAATTGCATGATCCTAAACAGTCTTAAACAGTCTTGAACAATACTTAAGCGTACAAATCAGTTCGCTGCTGTCTCCCTGTGCGATTCTCCGGACACCCGCTATGACTGCCCAGGCTTTACTCGCTCTGCTCAACAGTAAATATCAACTTGCTCTTATCTTTCTCAACACTGACAGCAACTTTCGACAGTGTGACCCTGCAGCCTGATATCTTCAGGATCATCTGGCATATCTCTTTTTCCTTGACTGAGAAAAATAATTCCCTATTGTGTTTAATAATAGCAACATTTCGATAATTATCAAGAAGGTTTTTTTCAAATATTGTAAGAACTTCCGATGCGACCACCTCGATGCTGTCACCGTTCATGAAAACATTCACGTTTTTCGGACCTTTTCCCGTCATCGTCTTGAGCATTGCGGAAAATTCACGCTTTATCTCATCTTCTACTTTTTTCTTATTCTCCGGCAGTGACGCAGACTTTCGTTTCTGCTTTTCGTAAAGTTCGCAGGCCAGCTCTTCCAATACTTCCAGCAGCTCCTGCACGTTCACGGGCTTCAGTATGTATTTTTGAATGCCGACATCTATCGCTCTGAGGATCGCATCCACTTCGTTCACCGCCGAGATGACTATCGCCGCAGTTTCCTCACCCAGCCGATGGATCTGTCTTATCATTTCTATGCCGTTCATCTCAGGCATATAGTAGTCAGCGATTATGATATCAGGCTTGAAATCATTGTAAAATTCCAGCCCGCGCACACCGTTATCGCATGCGAAGACACGCCCCACGCGTCGTTTCAGGACATCGGTAAGTTCTTCTCTTGCCTCGTCATCGTCTTCGACATACAGTATCTTGAGATTCTTCAGCATTTCATCAGTTTTCATTTTTTTCCTCATTTCCTGCTTCCTGTTTTTCTTCAGGTATAAGCACCGTGCTCCTCACGCCGCATTCTATATTCTGCACCTGCAGCTTTCCACCCATGCGGTCCTCTATTATCTGTTTCGATATGTAAAGCCCCAGACCTGTACCTCCGGTGTCGTCTCTCGTTGTGAAATACGGTTCGTATATATGCTCAAATGCTTCTTCCGGGATCTGTCTGCCGTTATTCGTCACGGCCACTCTGATCATCTCATCTTCCTCGGAAACATCTATGGTTATCTTCCTGTCCGCAGCACCTGATTCTACCACTGCGTCTCTCGCATTGTTGAGCAGATTGAATATCACATGCGTCGTTTCATTGTCATAGCCGTACGCTTTCTTTTCCGTATCGCAGCTGACATCAAGCTTTATGTCGTTGAGATGTATGCTTTCCTCCATCAGTGCGATGGCGCTGTTTATACAGTCTCTGACATCAAAATAGACTTTTTCCTTCGCAGGCTTGAGAAATCCCGAAAAGTCCGTGATAGTCTCAGACATTTTCTCGACGATATGTTCGACCTTGCTTACGCTTTTTTCAAGACGCTTTTCGTCGAGATCGCCGTACCGGTAACTGTCCAGCAGATTGCCGAGGATAAGGTTGATAGTATTCAGCGGCTGTTTCCACTGATGCGTTATATTTCCTACCATTTCACCGATCTTGGCCTGCCTCGACTGATATATGATGATGATCTCTTTTCTGCGGTTTTCTTCCTCCAGAGCACTCGTTTTCCTGATCATCGGCTGTGAAAAAGCTATCAGGAATGCAATGAAAACAAACAGCAGTATCACACCGAGCATTATCATCATGCCGCGAAGCGAGCTGATCGGCTTGTATACGACCTTGGCAGGCTGCGTAGTGATAAAGATCCAGCCGTTCTGCATTTTGCAGTATCCCATTATCTTTTCAGTCCCCATGAAATTGTAAATGATATCACCTGCATCGCTTCCGCCATTTTTATCATACTCTGCTTTCAGAAGCCTGATGATCCGCTCTTCCTCAGCAGCCGAATCATCATCATTGTGCACGATAAACTCGTAATTCTCATCTATCAAAGCTGATGCGCCGCCTTTGTACAGACTCATTCCCTTTATGACCTTCAGCATATACTCGGCATTGATGTCCGCCCCTGCCACGCCGATAAACAGTCCATCGACATATATCGCATCCGAATACGAGAACACTTCTTTATCGATGTCCTGATCGTAATATAAAGAGACCCAGACACCGTGATCCTTGCCCTGAGGCTTGAAGAAATACTCCATCTCCTTCTCATA
>CAVEWO010000274.1:0-2907 GCA_963619345.1 Bacteroidaceae bacterium | reverse complement strand
GAATATATTCCAGTATGACAATCCGTCGGCGATACTGCTCAGAGATGGCGCTGAGGTCGAGATACCGTTTTCCTCGACCGTGATAGACGACAAGACGATAGAATCGGCGAAGATACAGCTTCAGAAGGATGATGTCGTAATCGCGATCAGCGATGGCGCGGAAAACGCAGGTGTGGCTTTCGGCGGGGCCAGTTACGAGAACAAGTGGGGCCGAGCTGCGATTGTCGATTATATGGAGCCTTTTAGCGTGGTAGGGTTTTCTGCGAAAACGATCAATACGATCCTGCTCGACGAGTGTTTCAGACGCTACGTGGCAGAACCGGGCGACGATACGACAGCACTGACGCTTTGCATAAAAGAACGAGTGCAGGTAAATGTACTGGTTGGGCCGCCTGCAAATACCGCAGACACGCACAAGATGATGTCGCTGTTCTTTTCTAAAAAGGGCAGGCATGTGGTCTGCGGGGGAACTACGGCAAAGATCGCGGCGGACTATCTGGGAAAGAAGATCGTCGATGATCCTTACATACAGAATGATCCGGATATTCCGGCTATGGGCAAGATCGAAGGCGTGGATCTGACGACTGAAGGTGTGCTGACGCTTAGCAGAGTGCTGGAATACGCGGAGGATTACCTAGAGGACAACCGGACGTATGTGCAGTGGTGCTACAGCAGAGACAGTGCTTCGCTGATGGCGCGCATGCTGTTTGAAGAGGCGACGGATATCAATATTTTCGTGGGGAGCGCTGTCAACCCGGCTCACCAGGGAGCTGAAAAATCGATATCGTTCGCGACAAAAATGAAAATAATCAATGATCTGAAAGACCGGCTTGAGGAGATGGGCAAGCAGATCAGGAGCACTTATTTCTGAGTTCTGCAGGCAGGCTGTGCGGCATGGTAAATGCGCGCAGGCCTGCCGTTTCTGTATTTCAGATGCCGGCATGCAAAGCAGCCGCGCATTGTCTTTTTATAAGGGGACAGGCAAGGGCCACGGGGTGCTACCCCACCCTCGGCACAATGCAGCTTCAAAATAACTTTAAAAAAAATTAAAACACCTATTGACAGATCGGAAAAGAAGTGTTATCTTTAATCCATACTAAACAGATCGGAATACACGAAAAACTGAAAAACGTTAAAATCCAATGTTTCGCGGAAGGGAGGCGACATATTCAATGAGTATCAGTTTCATAGTGAATGTAAGGAGAGATGACCGAATGTGTCGCTGTTGAACACGAGTAAGTCTTTAAATCAAAACACAGAACATCTGGAAAAGACCCGGAACAGAAAACGAAATCTAACATCATTAAGCAGAAAGAAAGAGGAAAATAAAATGGCAGATAGAAATTTAAAGTTTGAAACAAGACAGTTACACGTTGGACAGGAACAGGCAGATCCTACAACAGATGCGAGAGCAGTTCCGATCTATGCGACAACATCTTACGTTTTCCATGATTCACAGCATGCGGCAGACCGCTTCGGCCTCAGAGACGCAGGCAACATATACGGCAGACTGACAAATCCTACACAGGACATTTTCGAACAGAGGATCGCATCGCTTGAAGGTGGTGTTGCAGCACTGGCAACAGCATCCGGAGCAGCAGCGATCACTTACACGATACAGGCACTGGCAAGACAGGGAGAGCACATCGTAGCAGCGAAGACGATATACGGCGGTACTTATAACCTGCTGGCGCATACACTCGAGCTTCAGGGCGTCACGACTACATTCGTTGACCCGTCAGAAGACGGTGCATTCGAAGCGGCGATAAAGCCTAACACAAAGGCGATATTTATCGAGAGCCTGGGAAACCCGAACTCGAACATCATCGACATCGAAGCGCTGGCTGAGACTGCACACAAACACAACATTCCATTAGTTGTTGATTCGACATTCGCTACACCGTATTTGCTCAGACCGCTCGAACACGGCGCAGATATCGTAGTTCATTCGGCAACAAAGTTCATCGGAGGACACGGTACTGCGATCGGCGGTGTGATCATAGACGGAGGCAGCTTCGACTGGAAAGCATCAGGAGCATATCCTTGGATCTCAGAACCTAATCCGAGCTATCACGGAATATCATTCGCAGATGCAGCAGGTCCGGCAGCATTCGTGACATACATCAGAGCTATCCTGCTCAGAGACACGGGAGCAACACTTTCACCGTTCCATGCATTTATCTTCCTGCAGGGACTTGAAACACTTTCGCTCAGAGTAGAGAGACATGTTGAGAACGCACTGAAGATAGTACAGTTCCTCGACAAGCATCCGCAGGTAGAGGCAGTGCACCATCCATCGCTCGAAAACGATCCTAGCCATGCTTTATATGAGAAGTACTTCCCTAACGGAGGCGGTTCGATATTCACATTCGAGATAAAAGGCGATGCGAAGACAGCTCAGAAATTCATAGATAATCTTGCTATATTCTCACTTCTTGCAAATGTTGCAGATGTGAAGTCGCTGGCTATCCACCCAGCAAGCACTACACACTCGCAGCTGACAGGTGAGGAGCTCGAGGAGCAGGGAATCAAAGAGAACACTATCAGACTTTCGATAGGTATCGAACACATAGACGATCTTATCGCAGCACTTGAAGATGCATTTGAAGCTGTAAAGTAAGCGGAAACGCAGATAACGGAAAGAAGGTTGAATCAAAATGGCAAATATAAATAAAGGTATACTGAGTCTTATAGGGAACACTCCACTTGTAGAGGCGGTAAACATCGAGAAAAATCATGATCTGGACGCGACAGTCCTCGTGAAGCTGGAATATCTGAATCCGGCAGGCAGTGTAAAGGACAGGATCGCAAAGGCGATGATTGAAGATGCTGAAGCAAAGGGCATCCTGAAGGAAGGTTCGGTTATAATCGAGCCAACATCGGGAAATACAGGTATCAGTCTTGCTG
>CAVEWO010000273.1:0-2923 GCA_963619345.1 Bacteroidaceae bacterium | reverse complement strand
ATATATTCCTTTTCCCGTTCATCATTCTTTCTCCCGCACCGCTTTTTCACCGGTATGTGCGGAACGTCCCGCATATCCAAACGGTTCATGCTGCACGCTGTTTTCACTATTTTGGATGCAGGTGCGCTGAGAGTCACACCTTATATATTCATGCTGCTCATCAGGTCCACGCTGTTCTTCCTGCACGGGCTGCTCGACCTGCTCCATCTTTTTCTTTTTCATACCCGTGAGTATCTCAAACGCAAGCAACAGCACTATGCCCAGCACAAGTCCCGCAATGCTGAAATTCGACAGATCAAGAACAGGAAGCGGCTCCGGAAGTGTTGTCGGACCATACACGATGGCCACGAAAGACCCGATAAGCAGACCGATTATCAGATACACCATCTGACAGCGGAATCTGCTGAACGCTCTGCTTATAAGATTTACAGAAAAGATGATGCCGGCAAGTATCCCCGCCGCCAGAGATATCATCGAAGGCAGTGAAATAAAATTCAGAGTCATCACTTCGTGTATACTTTCTACAGCCTGCAGGTATACTCCCATTATCAGAAGCATCGTAGAACCCGATATTCCCGGAAGTATCATGGCAGTGATCGCGATCATACCTGCGATAAACAAATATATCATATCCGCCGCTCCGGCATCGTGAAAATTCACTGACAGCCCGATATGTCCGCTGTCTTTCAGCAGCGTGAGTCCCGCAACGATCGCAAAGCCTGCAGCAGTATATATGATATTGAGATATCTGCCAGCTATCACTTCCCGTTCCTCATAGATTATGAACGGCAGTGCTACTATACTGAGACCCAGGAACAGAGAACTCATGAAGTAAATATTTCTCTCGAACAATGCTGCCAGAACCAGCATTGCCGACAGAAAACCTATCAGCCACCCTGTTCCCAGCTTTACCAGATATTTCGCACCGGCCTTTCTCTTCTCTTTGTCTTTTCCGAACAGGTCATGGATCGAATCGACAAGGTTCTGATAGAAACCCATTATATACGCTATCGTACCTCCGGATACTCCCGGAACACTGTCCGCCATTGCCATACAGAACCCATGTATCATATTAGTTATCATTACCTTTTACACCTTGACTTTCTCTCTTCATACAATTCAGCAAATTTCACCATACCCTGTCTGAGTGTTTTCCTGTTTATAAAAATCATCAGGAAAAATGCAGCCGCCTGCGCCAGCCAGTATACCGGCAGGTTTTCCGCCACAAACAGTGTAAGCATGATCTGTGCCCCTGCCACCAGCAGACTGAGAAGTATACTTCCCGTCTGCATATCCATAGATATATATTTTCTCACATCTGCAGCCCTTATTGCAAATACTACTGCGCAGCTCACCAAAGTTGCTGTTGCCGCACCCCATATTCCCATCGGAGACGGGATCAGCACCAGATTGAACACGATGTTTACAGCTGCGCCTGCGACCGATGTCGCGAACGACAGCACGCTCTTTTTATTTACGACATATACGCTTCCCATAAACGATGAAAACGCCGTGAATACTATGGCGAGAACAAGCTCAGACATATACTGCCACGCATCATAGTATCCCTCGTCCGCAAGCAGACTTATCAGTACCGGAGCCGCTGCGGTTATGAACGATGCTGCGATAAACATGACTGCGACGAACGAGCCCCACACTTTTGTAAAAAAGCGCCCGTGTTCATACATACCGCTCTGTGTTTCCGATATCGCCGATATATTCCAGGCATCCATAAAAATTCCCGAAACTATCGACAGTATCGTCGGTATCTTGTATGCCACCGCATATATTCCATTTGCCTCAGCTCCTATGAAATAGTTTATCATATATCTGTCCGAAACGCTCATGATCCACCAGAACATCGTTGTAGGGATCAGCGGCACGCTGTAACGAAGCATCTTCTTCACCAGAGTGTTCCCTGTGTGTATCACTATGTGCCTCCACAGTTTTTCTCTGAATATCAGTATGATCGTTACTGCTGCATCTGCTATTATAACCGACATCACATATCCCTGTATACCCATGCCGAAAACTGCAAGGAACAATATGTTCAGCAAAATCACCAGCATCGTGTTGATGAGCCCCTGTACCGCGTAAAGTCTTACTTTCTGCAGTGCGCGCACATACTGTGCACACAGGCTGTGATACGAAGAAGCCGCCACGTAGCAGAATATCATAGCCGTATAGGCACCCAGCGTCTTTACATGAGCCATGAGCGGAGCGAACATCACCATTACCACGCATCCGCCTGTGATGATGTAAAGTCCTGCTGAGAAAACTCTCCTCCTGCTTCCCGAGGACACGTTGACCGCGAATCTGAACACGCTTTCCGTGATCCCCAGCGTCACCAGCGGTATCAGCAGCGTCGCCGTCTGCGTTATCAGGTCCGCTGTTCCGTAGTCTGCCGGAGTGAGGTATCCCGTGTAGAACCTCACCATGAAGAAAACCAGCAGCTTCGAACCGAACGAACCTATGCTCAGAAGCATCGTATTTGAAACAAGTTTGCCGTATTTATCCATCTTACACCCTGAGCCTGTAGCCGGCTCCCCATACCGTCTCTATATACTGCGGATCCGAAACATCGCGCTCCATTTTCTCTCTTATGCGGTTCACGTGTACCGCCACCGTTGCCGAGTCGCCCATCGCGTCGACGCCCCAGACCTTTTCGAAGATCGCGTCTTTCGAAAATACGATGTCCGGATTTTCCGCCAGGAGAAGCAGTATCTCGTATTCCTTATTCGCGAGTATTATCTCTTTTTCGCCCACATATACACGACGCGAACCTGTCACTATCCTGAGATCCCGTATGTTTATCTCCGCCCGATGCCGGTCTTTTTTCCCGCCGGTCAGGCGCTCGTACGCATTGATGTGCGCCTTCCCTCGGGCAGCCATCTCAGCCGGGCTGAACGGTTTTACCATGTAA
>CAVEWO010000272.1:0-2926 GCA_963619345.1 Bacteroidaceae bacterium | reverse complement strand
CTGAGAAGGCGTTCCAGATCCACTGTTATTTCATCAAGAAACTGATTCACATCATCTTCTTTATATCCCCTTACCGCTCTTCCGAATTCCTTTTCCTGAATGTCTATCGGTCTGATCATTTTTTCCTCCTATTTCCAAGGGTTCATATCGTCTGCATTTTCACCGGTAAAGCTGTACGGCTTGTTCTCTCCCTCTGCAAATATCGAAACATTCTCCGGAGCGAAAACGAAAATATTGTTTGCGACTTTCTGAACGTTTCCGTTGAGCGCATATGTCGCTCCTCCCAGGAAATCAAATATCTTTCTGGCAGTGTCTGCATCGAGCTTCTCAAGATTCACGATTATCGGCTTCCTGCTCTTGAGACTGTCAACGAGCTTTGAACACTCGTCAAACCCCTTGGGCTCTATGACCATGAGTTTGAATGTGCTCGTTATAGCCTTTACGGTACGGTTCTGCATCGACACCACATTGTCGCTTCCTCCGTATCTCGACTGAGAAGTGAGTGGTGCTCTTGTCTCTACAGTCTTGCGGTCATACCCGTATTCTTCCTCTTCCACGTCGAAATCGTCCTCGTCATACTCTTCTTCGATCCCGACCAGATCTTTAAATTTATCAATAACGCTCATGATTACCTCCTAAACTTTGCTGTAGTCTCTTTCTCCGAATATCGCGCTTCCTACTCTTACAAGATTCGATCCTGCTTCTATCGCTACCGGAAAATCGTGTGACATCCCCATCGACAGATATCTGAAGTCGAGATTAGGATGATCGATAGCGCTGAACTGATCATACTGCTCTTTCACGCTGTCGAAATATTTTTTGATATCTTCGGGATCATCTGCATAAGGCGCGATACACATCAGACCTCTTATCCTGATGTTTTCACATCTGTCGAGTATCTGCATTATGAGGCCTTCTGTCTCTTCTGTGGATATTCCGAACTTGCTTTCCTCCTGCGCAGAATTCACCTGCAGCAGTATGTCCATCGTGATGCCGCACGCTGCCGCGCGTTTGTTTATCTCCGCAGCCAGCTTGTACGAATCAACAGAATGTATCATCGAGACCTTGTCTATGATATATTTCACCTTGTTCGTCTGAAGATGCCCTATCATGTGCCATCTGACAGATTTTATATCATCGTACTTGTCCATTATCTCCTGGACCTTGTTCTCACCTATATCAGTCACTCCGGCATCTATCGCTATATTGATCTCTTCCGGAGTCCTCGTCTTGCTGACAGCTACCAGCAGAACGTCATCCTGCGATCTTCCGCAGCTTTCTGCCGCCTGTCTTATCTGCTGTCTAACCTTTTCAAGGTTTCCTCTTATGTCTTCCATTGCTAATCCCCCTCTTTGGATCATCCGCCGTTTTCAGAGTTCTCTTTTTTCTGATCTTCCTTCAGTGCACCTGCCGGATGCTTGAGCACCTCGTCATATACATCGACGGTGTACACCTGATTACCTTCATCATCGTAGAACGTCGAAGCCTCCAGCACTGATTTCTTATCATCGCTCGAAATTATTTTTACTCTTGTAAAGATGTATGCGCCGTTTTTATTTTTGACGTAAACACCCTTGTTGCCGTCTTTCTCGACTATGCATTTATTGTAAACTATAAGGCCTTCGTTGTCGCTCGTAACGATGGACATATCCTCAGCTCTGCTTTCACAGAAAGCCTCATAGTACACGTCAAGATAGAAAACCACCCTGTAGTCACTGCCATCTTTTTTTACACTGTACACAGTGGCGTCCACAGTTCCCTCGGGAAGCTCAAGCGACACCTCGCGTCCCTCTGAATATGATTCTACCACATCCTTGTTCACCCAGCAGAGCACATACCATTTGTCATCTGCCGAGATCTTATACACAGGCTCACCCTTTATAACAGAATCGCGTTCCAGCGAAACGGAGCCGTATGACAGCTGTTCGACCTTATCGCGCTCTATCTTGTCCATGTTTCCGATCGAGAAATATTCCTCATAGCCGTCTATTGTCAGACTGAACACGCCGCTTATAGGCGCAGTGTCATCCTCTGAGAGACCATCATAACCTTTGAGCCTGTCAGTGTACTTGCTGAATCTGGATTCTTTATTACTTTTTTCACCAGCTTCCACCGAAACCACCGAATGCCCTTTTTTGACTGCGGTTCCCTTTCCGACCAGATACTGCACCTTTCCTGACTCAGGAGCGATGCCGATATATTCATCCTTTATAAAATATCCTTTGGTTTCGTACGAGACTTTAAGAGTGCCCGGTTCCAGCACCTGCGTAGTCTCAAAGATATCCGTCACTTTAGGTAAAACTTCAACAACGATATATAGTATAAGCAATGCCGCTATATAAACAGATATTGCTTTTTTTGTCTTCTTACTGAGTTTGATTTTCATTATTTTATTCTACACCAAAGACCTGCTGCTTGCAATGCGCTATCCTTCTGTTTTCATTATTTCTTCCAGTATTTTTTGTTCCTCTTTTGAAAGGGTTCTGTTTTTGTTCACATACTTTTC
Organism: Bacteroidaceae bacterium; assembly: GCA_963619345.1. GTDB lineage: Bacteria > Bacillota > Clostridia > Peptostreptococcales > Anaerovoracaceae > Lentihominibacter. Next base: position 420 of record CAVEWO010000272.1, on the reverse strand, counting down.
AAAAAGATCCGGTCTGCGTTTTTTCGTGAGTTCAAGAGACTGTCTGAACTTCCACAGAGCGATCAGCTTGTGGTTTCCGCTGACCAGCACTTCGGGAACATTCAGTCCCCTGTACTCCCTGGGTTTCGTATACTGCGGATGCTCGAGCAGTCCCGAATACACCGATTCGTCCATCGCCGAGTTTTCATTGCCAAGCACGCCAGGTATCAGCCGCGCGACGGAATCTATCAGCACCATCGCAGGCAATTCACCTCCAGTGAGGACGTAATCACCGATCGAAACCTCTTCTATGTTCCAGTGATCTAGCACTCTCTGATCCATCCCCTCGTAATGCCCGCAGAGTATCACAAGTTCGTCGAGCGATGCAAACTGCTGTATCATCTCCTGATCCAGTATCCTTCCTCGCGGAGACATATATAT
>CAVEWO010000271.1:0-2945 GCA_963619345.1 Bacteroidaceae bacterium | reverse complement strand
CCCCAATACAGATAACGTCCTAATATCGAAACAGCATTTATATTTCCCTGATCTGCAGCGTATGATAGTAATTTATCTGCTGCCTCCAGATCCTGATTTATGCCAATCCCATTAGCATAACAGTATCCCAGACTATATATAGCTCCTACATGACCTTCATCGGCAGCTTTTGTGTAACATTCGACTGCCTTTTCATAGTTTTGTTCAACGCCGTTTTTACCTTCCCAGTAATTCTCCCCTAATTGAAACAGCGATTCTGAATCAGTTATATTCTCAATTCCTTTAATATTATTTGCATCCATTTTTTACCTCTTGTTTGTCAGTTGCCCATGTCTGAGGTTTGCTATATCTCACCTTTACTTTGCAACATTTCTAATGTACTAACTGATGAAGCATACCCATTGGCAGCAGCTCGTTTATACCAGTAAAGTCCTATTGCTTTATCAACATCAAGATTCCAGCCATCTCCGTAGTAGTAAGCGTCTCCAAGCTTATCCTGGAATTCATAAGCTTTTTCTCCATCATCACACTCAGCACCTGCAACAACATATTTCAACCCTTCTACCGAGTTCCAGCAATTCTTCACACTAAAGAAAAGTTCATGATATGCTTCTGAAGAACCTAATTGCCCTGCTTTCAAATATAACTCTTTTCTCGCATTTTCATTTTCTTTTCCAATCATTAAGAAATAAGCACAGGCAACGAGTGCTGACTTATCATTCATTGCACATGCTGCTTTAACTTCATCCTGGTAGCTCTGCTTAATGTCACCACTTACTGTTGCTGATATCATTTCCTCTATTTCAGGAAAATCAGCAAAATATTTGCCTGACACCGCTGCTTTCGCATAATAACTGCCTTTTCTTGCCCGTGATAAAAGCTCTTCGATCCAGATCTTTGAATGGCTCACATTAAAATTTTTTAAATCACTGTTGTCATCAAGTTCTCTATTATGCATTATGTAATCTCTCGCACACATGACTATCTCCATCGTGCCATCAAGGGTTTCATCTGCATGCATTGCCCTCTCAACCATTTCATATTCCCATTCAAAAAAACAGTCGTATGGAAAACCATTTCTACGAGATTCGCCGATATAATACGATTCTATCTCCTGGCCTAATCGTATCCGCTCATTTTTTTCTTTTTCAGCATCAAATAATCTTTTATTGATTGCCTGCGTTTCTATATCTATCTTATTTGTGATGCCGTTTTCATTTTTTTCTCCATGTAAAATTTTATCTAAAAAACCCATAATAAAATCTCCTTCAATAAATATTTCTTATTTATTTACTCCTATAATAACGTGCTTTATTTTTATCTTTTTTTACTTCAAGGCCTTCTTCATATAAAGAAGCTAATGCTGAGCAAATATACCCAATTTCTTCTTCATCTTCGCCACCTTCTAAATTATCCATATATTTCTCGAGCCAGTATGCCTGTTTGCTGCAACTATCTATGAATGCATTCCAATCAGCGCTTGGATCCGCAGCATTAAGCATATACCATTTTCCAAGATAGCATCTTGCAATGTTATCATCAAACTCATCTGCAGCGTCCTTGAATTTCTTCTGATCCATAAGACTACGAGCATTATTGTATCTTTCTTCAATCGTACACATATTGCACCCCTTCATTTAATTGTTTTTATCGTATTCGAAATATGTTTTGCATGCACAGATTAATCGTGTTTTGTTTATGTGGACAATTATACGCTATGGATTTAAGCATTTCAACATAATTGTCATTTTATTGTACATTATGTAAAAATATGCATTTAAAATGTAATGTTTGTCGAATTATGAATGCTGAAATCGACTTTTAGCATCGCAGTAACCGTACCGATATCCAAAATATCCTCGAGCATATAAATTTTTATTTTATCATGTACACAAAAATAAATATTTATGTGCATATACCCTATTATAAATCCCACATATTAATATTAAAATTAGAGCATCTTTTTATCAGATATTTTGCAAAAATATGTTTATACAGTTCATTTATTGAAGGAGTTTTTATGGGATCAGGATTCGAGCCGGATTACAAGGCGATAGGCAATCGAATAAAACAGGCTAGAAAAAGACAAAAAATCACTCAGGAAAAGCTTGCCGAAATGACTGATCTGTCCACTTCTCATATGAGCCATATAGAAAGCGGTAAAACTAAAGTGAGCCTGCCATCTCTGATACAGATAGCGAACGCTCTACACACTACGGTCGACAGCCTGCTTCACGATAATATCGAAGCAAGCTATGAAGCATTCGACAAAGATTTCAGAGATCTCATGGAAGACTGCACTGTAAAAGAAAAAGAAATCATTTTTCAGGCGTCACTTCAGGTGAAAAACGCACTCAAACGATAAATATATGTCAAGGTCTCCCTTGAACACATAAATGGTTCTTCCAAAACAGAGGCACCTTTGACATGTTCAACAGCGCCTGCCATTATCTTTAGCAAACATAAAAGGAAAATTGAGCTTTTCCACAAAAAAACTGCACTTCAAGGTCAGTGCAATGCATTACGATGCTATCGCATGACTGCCTCAAAGTGCAGTTTTTATCATTATTTATTTACAGCGCCTTATTTCCTCACCTTCGCCCGCACGAGCTTCATCAGCTGTATAACGGGTATGTTCAGGAATGCCAGTCCGTACACCGTCAGCAGCTGCGGCAGTCCGAGCGACTGCACCTTGAACACATGATCAAGTCCCGGACATGCGATCGCGAGCGTTATCAGTATCATACCAAGGAAAAATGCCCCGACCAGATACCTGTTGTTCCAGAATTTCTTCGTGAAGATCACAGGTCTGACAGCCTTGCAGTTGAATCCGTGGAAAAGCCTGCTGCTGCACAGCGTTCCAAACGCCATAGTGCTTCCCAGCAGTGCGCTTCCGCCGAGCGAGCCTGCCGTGAACCAGCCGTTCAGACCGATCAGGATTGCGA
>CAVEWO010000270.1:0-2957 GCA_963619345.1 Bacteroidaceae bacterium | reverse complement strand
CGATCCTCAGTATTTCAGGCTTTGTGGAAAATGACAGATATTCGTTTTCCTTTTCACAATAGATCTCATCGACTATATATCCATCGTATATAGACCTGTTTCCCAGCTTCTTTTCAGACAGCTCGTCTCCCTGCCTTACAGTTACCTTCTTCCGCTTCACAACGCCCTTGACATCGCAGTCCAGCTCGATCTTCGCTGTGATGGGAGATTTTTTGTTATCGACGCTTATCAGCTTCATATATGCTTTATTGTGATAATCCACACTTTCAAAGCTGGCGACTTCTATCTGCTTCACCAGCTCCAGATCGAATGCATCCACTGCATCGAGTTTGTATACCAGCTCATGCCTGTCCACATGTGTTGCCGAATATCTCAAGGTGCAAAGTGCGTTGAGGCTGGCAAGGGCTTCTTTTGATTTCGCAGTGGTATCAACTGACTGAGGCTCATCTATGATGACGAAAGGATTTGTCTCCTGTATCAGTTCGATGGGCTTCATGCCGTTCAGCTTGTCTATGGATCGGTGTATGATGTTCGCTTTGTTTTCTTTTTTCGGGTCTGTAAAGCTCCTGCGGAATGCGTCTATATTTATCACCATGATCTGTATCGTATCACTGACTGCAAAATTCCTCACCTGCTCAGGATTGGAGCTATCATATATGAAATAGTCGTAGGATACATTGTCATACAGTTCCTTAAAATGCTCCTTCGTTATCTCAATGGATTTGTATACGCCTTCCTTGATGGCGATACTCGGCACCACGATAACGAACTTCGTGAATCCATAAGCCTTGTTCAGCTCCATTATAGTCCTGAGATAAACATAAGTCTTGCCTGTACCAGTCTCCATCTCGATATCGAAATCATAACGCCCTGCTTTCAGAGTTTTCGTCTGAGGCAGTCCGTTTCGCAGCTGCACCTCCTGAAGATTTTCCAGTATCTCGTCTTCTGTGAGTTCGAGGCGGTTCCCTATGCCCATCTTTGACATGGATATATCCATTGCCGTCTGCTGCTCCAGCATACTGGTCTGTGACTCTATCACTGGTGTCGAATATGTCTGCACAGTAAAGAGCGACTGTTTCGGAGTCTGTCCGCTGAAAAGGTCCACAACTGAGGAAATCGCCTGCTGCTGATACTGCAGATTCGCATCAAATCGTAATTTCATTCCTGTACTCCTTAGATCGTTGTAAATGCATCTTCTTCGAGACCGGCTGCCTTGAGCTGTTCTTTGATATTAGTCTTGGCACTGTCATTCTCGAAACCATTGTCCTTGAACACTACTTTCCACAGCTCCGGCTGATATTCCTGATAAAGACTTATCATACCGTCAGCGATATCCTTCGTGATACGATCGTCAAGACATATCATCAGTGCACCGAAAGCCACGGAATATATCTTCCTGCCGTTCACATCCAGTTCATCTACAGGATATGTAAGATCGAGCCCCATTTTCAGTATGATCTCATAAACCACATCAAGTTCAGATCTGCCTTCCACATAATTCTCAATGCTGTCAAGAAGAGTCTTCTCCAGATCATCATAGTCAGGCTGCCATTTTTTAAGGTTCGATGAATCCAGTTTGAAGACCCTGAAACCGATATCCGGGACCTTCTTCGATTCTTCATCGATTTTCAGCTGTGCATTTTCCTCCTCGATCTGTACTTTTATCTTCTCCCCGGCACGACGTATACGCTCCTTGCCGATCTCGCAGATGTTATGAGGCTTGTTTATTGAGTCTAATAATGAAATAGCATTTTCTGCAACCTTTTTATTTTTCTCTGCTTTAGCCCTATGCATATCAATTGGTTCCGGTAATTGAACTAATATAAATTTTCTATTTGTATTTTGATTCACATTCGCCGAAAATACTGCATGTGCAGTTGTTGCCGACCCTGAAAAAAAATCCAAAATAATATCGTCATCACCTGCTGATGCAAATTCTATAATTTTTTGAATGACTTCTTCATCTTTTGGATTTTGAAAAACTTTATCTCCCATAAGGTTTGCTAATCGTTTTGATGATGCCCTGCCATCTTTATAAATAACACTATATGGAACACTCCATTCTCTATCCTTCAGATATGCCTTTAAAGTCGGAACTGCATTTTCATCTTTCCCAAATTGTACACGCCCTTCCTTGATCCACTCATTCATTTTTTCCTCATTTGTGATCCATCCGCGTGATGGAATTTTCACTGGTTTTTGAGTAATGGGATGTATAACAGGATACTTCGGGCCACCCCCTCCTGGCCATGATATATTATCAGCAAAATAAATACCATTCTCATCAACTCTATTATAATGGCTATGTTCTTTAGCTGGATGACTATCCGGAAGCATTTTATACCAACTTTTCAAGTTTTTTTCGATAGTCCCATAATCATTCCCATACTGCCCAATCAAACGATTACATTCTTCATAGATTTCTGTCAATCCTTGCTTTTTTTCTCTCCAAATTATGTTTTTTTCTCTTATATACTGCATGTTTTTAAAATAGCAAAGAATATACTCATGTGAAACTGAAATATACTTTGAATCATTTTTTCTACCTGCAGACCAAATAAGTTCTGCAATAAAGTTATTCTCACCAAATATTTCATTACAAATATTTTTCAATGAATTCACTTCATTTTCATCTATACTGATAAAAATAACGCCCTCATCTGACAGGAGATTTCTTGCAAGCTTCAATCTCGGATACATCATATTCAACCAGTCAGTGTGAAACCTGCCATTCGTTTCTGGATTAGTGGACTGCTTCTTTCCTTCAGAATCGATCTGTCCAGTTATTTCTTTGTAATGTTCTATACTATCATCAAAGTCATCCGGATACACAAAATCATTCCCAGTATTATACGGAGGATCGGTTGCCGTGTCTAAAGTGATACGACCTAACGAAGTGTAGTTCTTACTCCGTAACGATGAACACGGGGGTGTGCAAAAATGCACATCCCTGTTAA
>CAVEWO010000269.1:0-2972 GCA_963619345.1 Bacteroidaceae bacterium | reverse complement strand
ATTTGACATAATATGGAAATCAAAAAATGCGCGCGAATCCAGCTGCCTGCACCTGTTGTTGTACGGACGTTTGCATATAATAAAGATAAATGAAAATACGGCCTGCAAGCCTAGTTGGTATCAGCACATAATCAATATACCTGCAGGCAGTCTTATGATGTTCGGCTGCTTTTCATATCATATATTTAAAAAAACTGAAAGATAAAAAATATAAAAAAATTAGCACTCACCTCTTGACAGTGCTAACAAAAGTGATATAATAAAGTCACAAAGAGAAAAAGGGATCAATCAGAGAGACGACGATCAGATAATTTATCCGGCACAGCATCGGATAACGAAAAGCTGATCGTAAGACCAGAAAGCTGATCGCCGTGAAATCAATAGATTGGTAATTGAAGGGAGCGATGATTTATGATGATGCCTAGAGTATTTGGAGAAAACTTATTTGATGATTTTATGAACGATTTCGCATTTCCTGCATTTCCGAATGTAGAGAAAAAACTGTATGGCAAACATGCGAGAAATCTTATGAAGACAGACGTCAAAGACACTGAGACCGGATATGAGGTCGATGTAGATCTGGCCGGCTTCAAAAAAGATGAAATACAGATCGAACTTGAAAAAGGCTTCCTGACAGTAACAGCTGCCAAGGGTCTCGACAAGGACGAAAAAGACAAGAAGGACAACTATATAAGGCGTGAGCGTTATGCAGGCAGCATGAGCAGAAGCTTTTATGTAGGCGAACACGTTGCCGAGGATGATATCCATCCTAAGTACGAAAACGGAATCCTGTCCTTTACAGTTCCTAAGGCGGAAACAAAAGCGATAGAAGATAAAAAACATTACATCTCCATTGAGGGATAATAAACAGAAAAGCGACGGGTACCCCGTGGGATGATTCCTGCGGGGTACTGTTGTAAAGCATGGTTACAAAAACAAATTGCAAACAACAGTCTGATACCGGTGAACATCACTGGATCGGATTTCGATATAGATTGGAGTGATGGTCATGGCATCAAAGAGAGATTATTATGAAGTGCTCGGCGTGAGCAGGGACGCTTCACAGAGCGAAATAAAAAAGGCCTATAGAAAGATGGCCAAGAAATATCATCCTGATACAAATGCAGGTAATGCGGATGCCGAGGAGAAATTCAAGGAGATATCCGAGGCCTATTCGGTGCTCAACGATCCGGAAAAGAAAAAGCTCTATGACAAGTTCGGTCATGCGGCATTTGACGGCACTGCGGGCGGCGCTCAGGACGGCGCAGGCGGTAACCCTTATGGGAATTACAGGGAGTACCACTTTGAAGGCGGGGATATGGACGATATTCTCAAGGATCTGTTCGGCGGAAAGTTCTCAGGCGGATTCAGCGGAGGTTTTTCCGGAGGCGGCAGCAGGTTCTCCCAGGGGTTTTCAGGAAACGGCTTTTCGCACGGGTTCTCGGGAGCAGGTGCAGGAGGCAGCTGCGGCGGGTATTCGAGCGGATTCGGCAGTGGCTTTTCTGGCGGTTTTGGCGGTGAGGATTTCAGCCGCGACGGAGCAGATGCGACAGCAGATATAAATGTTACATTCGATGAAGCAGCATTCGGCGGCGACAAGATGATAAATATCACCGACCCGGTGAGCGGCAGGAAAACATCGATAAAAGTCCACATACCGGCAGGCATCGACACCGGCAAGAGCATCAGGCTCAAGGGACGCGGAACGCCTGGATCCAATGGCGGGAAAAACGGAGATCTTCTCCTCAGAGTCAACGTCGGCAGCAGAGCGGGATTCGAGCGAAAAGGCATGGACGTCTACAGCAGCATCACAGTCCCGTTCAGTACGGCGGTACTCGGCGGCAAGGTGCCGGTACAGACGCTCCAGGGTAAAGTTATGTGCAGGATTGCGCCGGGAACACAGTCCGGAACTAAGCTTCGAATAAAAAACAAAGGCATAGTCTCGATGAACAGCAAGTCGGAATATGGTTCGCATTACGTGACAGTTCAGATAGAAGTGCCTAAAAACATCAGCCCTGAAGCAAAACAGAAACTCGAGGAATTCGAACAGCTTTGTGGAAAGAGCAGCAGAGCAGCCGCATAACACGGCTGCTTTAGTATTTTGCATAAGAAAAAGATGGTTTGTCAAAAATAACTTTTATGATTCTGACAGCATCTCGCTATTTTAAAATGATATATTATTTGATATAATAACGGTGGCCGGACGGCAAGCCGCGCCTTATGCAAAGCGCACAGCAGCCCGAAAGCCGGAAATTTTACAGAACAAGGAGAAGATCATGGCAAAAGTTGATATAATATCCGGATTTCTCGGAGCCGGAAAGACGACATTCATAAAAGAACTCATTTCAAAAGCATATAAAGATGAGAAGACAGTGCTCATCGAAAATGAATTCGGTGAGATCGGTATAGACAGCCGCTTCATGCAGAATTCGGGCATCGAGGTGACTGAGATGAACTCGGGATGCATATGCTGTACTCTCGTAGGCGATTTTGCAAAATCGCTGAAGCAGGTGAGCGACGAGTTCCATCCTGACCGCATCATCATAGAGCCGTCGGGCGTCGGCAAGCTGTCTGACGTTGCGAAGGCTGTAATAGACATGCAGGAAGAGGCAGGAGTAGAGATCGAGAGTCTGATAACCGTTGCAGACGGCAAGAAAGCGAAGATGTACATGAAGAATTTCGGTGAATTCTACAACGATCAGCTGGAACATGCCGGCGTCATTGTGATCAGCCGTACGCAGGACATGGATGAAAAGGCTCTGGCAGAATGCGTCGAGCTTCTCAGAGAGAAGAATCACGATGCGGCTATCATCACGACTCCGTGGGAGGATCTGTCGGGCGATATGATAAATGCAGCACTCTCACACAGCCATGCACTCGAGAAGGTGCTGCACGAGCTGGAGCATGAACAGTATGGCGAGCATCATCACCACGATCACGATGAGCATGATCATCACCACGAACATGACGAC
>CAVEWO010000268.1:0-2972 GCA_963619345.1 Bacteroidaceae bacterium | reverse complement strand
GTTAATACGGCGAGTCTGCCGCGGTACCGTGACCAGGAGATGCATGACATGCTTGTGGCGGTAAAGGCGGGAGACATGGAGGTCAGAGATGAATTCATAAAAGGCAATCTGCGGCTGGTACTCAGCGTGATACAGAAATTTTCGGGGCGAGGTGAAAACCCTGACGATCTGTTTCAGGTCGGATGTGTAGGCCTGATCAAGGCTCTTGACAATTTCGATATGTCACATGGTGTGAAGTTCAGCACATATGCGGTCCCGATGATAATCGGCGAGATACGCAGATACCTGAGAGACAACAACAGCATAAGAGTTTCGAGATCGATGAGAGATCTGGCGTACAAGGCTCTTACGACCAGAGAGAAGCTGGGGCGTGAGCTGCAGCGTGAGGCTGCGGTCGATGAGATAGCGCGTGAACTTGAAGTGAAAAAAGAAGACGTAGTGCTGGCGCTGGATTCGATACAAGATCCGGTTTCACTGTTTGACCCTATTTTCAACGACGATGGAGATCCAATATATGTGATGGACCAGATACGCGATATGAAGAATACCGATGTGAAATGGATAGAAAACCTTTCGCTTTCGGAGGCGATGAAGAAGCTGTCGCCAAGGGAGCAGAACATCCTTACAATGAGATTCTTTGAGGGCAAGACACAGATGGAAGTTGCAGATGAGATATCGATAAGCCAGGCGCAGGTATCGCGGCTTGAAAAAAATGCGCTGAATTATATGAAGAAATATGTTTGACATATCTGTTATGGCGGCGGACGCACAGGTGAAGAACTCATTACCTGTGCGTCTGTTTTACAGAGCAGGCAATACTGTTGCTGCGACTGCATATGACAGTGCGTGCGAACATATTTTATAAAAAATGTTTGCAAGATATGCATAAGCGTTTTTGCAACAATTTAACATTTTGTTGGTTGACATAGAATATTTGTTAGCATATAATGAGTTATCTGAATTAACAGTAATTTTCAATAATTCGAAATTCCGTACGCAATGATACAAAATTTGAAATATTTTACTGATTTTCGAAAATGAAAATACGATTGATTCAGAGTGGCAATTATGTATCGAAGAAAAGGAGGGTTTTATGACAGACGAAAGAAGAGTTTCCGTTTCTAATGAAAAGAACGAACTGAAACGCGGAATCAGAGGCTGGCAGGTTGCATTCATCGGTATAGGTGGTGTAATCGGATCATGTTATTTCCTCGGGATAGGTGCATGCCTCTCCAGCATGGGACCTGGCGTGCTGATCGCATTTTTTGCAACAGGTATTATCGTTTATGGTACTATGATTTCATATTCGGAACTGCTGGTAAATGTTCCTAGAACAGGTTCATTTGTGGCATATACCAGCGAATTCCTTACCCCTACTATCTCGACCGGTTTCGGATGGGCATTCTGGTTCAACTGGGTATGCTACGTTCCGTCTGAAGCGATAGCGGTTTCGACTGTGCTGACGTCGCTGATGGGAACAGACAGTGCAGTTACATATGTTTCTATCGCTCTTGGCGCAATGGCTGCAATAACGGTGATAAATCTCTGCGCAGTAGATATTTTCGCAAAAATCGAGGCAGGGCTTGCTATCACAAAGGTTATAGTTATCATGATATTCGTTGTCGCTGCGTTCGGTATCTGGGTAGGCCTCTGGGGGCAGAGCAGCAGTTACACAGGCTTCCTGGCAGGTACTGTAAACTTTGGAGACGCTACTATGTCATTCGGTCAGAAGGTATTTCCTCTGGGCATCATGGCTGTACTGGTGAATATGACAGTAGTACTGGTAACTTTCCAGGGTACAGAGATCGTTGGCCTTGCAGCTGCAGAATCTCAGAATCCCGAGAAATCAGTACCTAAGGCATGCAAGAGCGTTACTTACCGTATCGCACTGCTTTACATACTGCCGCTGATCCTTGTTATCCTCATTTATCCTTATGAGCTGGCAAGTGATGCAAATCCGGTATTTGCTGATATCATGAATTATTACGGCATAGGATGGCTTGGATTCGTCTTCTCAGCAGTCGTGCTTGTTGCAGCATTCAGCTGTGCGAACACAGGCTTCTACGGAACAGTAAGATGCATGTTCGGTCTTTCTATAGAAGGACTTGCACCTAAGTTCCTGAGCAAGGTAACCAAGTCAGGAAATCCGAGAGCTGCAGTTCTGTGGACTCTGGGCTTCATGTGGATAGTTCTCCTGGTAGGACTGATCTCACAGCTTACAGGATATCTCGAAAATCTGTATGTGAGCCTGCTGTCATTGTCCGGATTCACAGGAACTCTGGCATGGGTAGGAATCATACTGTCGCATCTTTCTCTCAGGAGAAAGCTCAAGAGAAACGGATATGATCCTGAGACATGCCTGAAGGCGAAAGTCAAGAAAGGTCAGAGATGGGTTCCGTACTTTGCGGTTATAGCACAGATAATATGCCTGATCATGCTGGTATTTGAAAATGTTTTCATTTTTGCGGTCGCATGTGCAGCTATAGTCCTTCCTATGATCGGATATCAGATCGCAAAGAAGGCAGGGAAGATAAGAGATATATCGGAGATTGCATCGACTAACGAGACTCCATTTGAAGAATTATTCCCGCCGCTTAAAAAAGATGGTAAATAGATGAATGTATAATAGATTATAAAAGAATGGACGGAGGCAGATGCTTCCGTCTGTTTTTTTGGAAAAATCACCTGATTTACAAAAATGGATGATAAAATCCCCGAAGAAGGAGATTGATATGATATTAGAGAAGAATGAAAACTTTGTTATCAATGAATCGATGATACCTCCTGAGATGAGCGTTACCATAGACAATGCGAGGGAGATCGCAAAGGAGTTTAGAGATCTCAGGATGAGATATCATGCGGCGATAAAGGAGATAAGCACAAAACTCGAAGTTCTGGATAACGAGTTTAGTGCAAGGTACGATTACAATCCGATACATCATATGCAGTGCAGACTCAAGAGTATAGACAGT
>CAVEWO010000267.1:0-2985 GCA_963619345.1 Bacteroidaceae bacterium | reverse complement strand
GGTAAGGTACTTATACATTTTTAAAAATGTTTCTAATACATGAAACATTTTAGAGGAGGATTGTTATTAATGAAACGTGAACAACTTGGAAGCCGTCTGGGCTTCATTATGTTATCTGCGGGCTGCGCGATAGGCTGCGGAAATGTATGGAAATTCCCATGGATGTGCGGACAGAACGGAGGCGGCAGTTTCATGCTTGTCTATCTGCTGTGTCTCATCGTCCTTGGCATACCTGCGCTGACCATGGAATTTTCCATCGGAAGAGCAGCTCAGGCCAGCCCTCTCTATATGTACCGCAAACTGGAAAAACCTGGGCAGAAATGGGGATTTTTCGGCTGGTTCTGCCTTGTCGGCAATATTGCAATAATGGCATTTTATACCGTTGTGTGCGGATGGCTCGTCTACTATTTTTACAAATTTGTGATCGGTCAGAATCAGTCTCTCGGATTCGCATCCATGATATCAAGCCCGTCAGTCAATGTGATTTTTCTTCTGGTCACTGTCCTGTTTGCCTTTGCGATTCTTTCATTTGACCTGCAGGGCGGTCTGGAGCGGATCACTAAGATCATGATGATCTCACTGCTGATTTTAATGCTTGTACTTGCAGCGCACAGTCTCCTTTTAGAGGGAGCTGGTGAAGGAATGCTTTTTTATCTAAAGCCAGATTTTTCTAAAATTAACGGTTCTGTAGTGGTTGGAGCAATGAACCAATCTTTCTTCACACTTTCCGTAGGTATGGGCGGCATGGCTATCTTCGGAAGCTACATCGGAAAAGAACGTTCTCTGATGGGTGAAGCGCTGAATGTTATCGCACTAGACACCCTGGTTGCGGTACTGGCAGGTGTTATCATATTCCCTGCATGCTTCACTTACGATCTCGAAGTAACATCAGGACCAAGCCTTCTGTTTGATACGATGGCTACTGTATTCAATGATATGGCAGGAGGGCGCCTGTGGGGTTCTCTTTTCTTCCTGTTCATGATTTTCGCTGCGATGTCAACAGTTCTCGGTGTATGCGAAAACATTCTCGCTATGATCCGCGAACTGACAGGCTGGTCACGTCCTAAAGGGAGCCTGATATGCGGTATCGGTATCTTTTTACTTGCTTTGACGACAGCTCTCGGCTTCAGCATCCTTCATTTCCAGCCATTTTCAGAAGGCACGACATGGCTGGATTTCTGGGACTTCATCGTGTCCACCAACGTTCTCCCTCTCGGTACTCTTGTTCTCGCACTGTTCTGCTGCAACAAGTTTGGCTGGGGATGGGATGAACTCGTCAAAGAAGCCAATGCCGGAACTGGTCTTAAAATCAAGTCATGGCAGAAACCGGTCTTTAGATATGTCGTTCCAATCCTGATCGCCGTGATCTATATCTATGGTATCGTAACGTTCAACTGGAGATAATATCCCGGAATTCACATCGATCATCACAGTCTTTAAAAACTTATACTTTTCCAAAGACTGCAAGTAAGATACTACCGAGCCGGCGCCTCAAAGCGTCGGCTTTTTAGCAAATTTGACACTTCGGTCAGGTGGCTGCGCAAGCGCTTCGTACTCTTCTCTCGTAAGCTGCCGCATTCTCCATATACAAAAAACGCACGTGATCGAACCGTGCGCTTTTACAATGATTCAAAATGAAATGATACTGTTCAGGCGGTGTCACTATGATATCACCTTGTGTATCAGCGCCACTCTGCTGTTTATGTCACATTTCCTGTAAATGTTTATCAGATGCTTGTTCAGTGTATGATCAGCTATGCACAGTGATTCACATATCTCGCTGTTCGTCATGCCTTCCTTTACCACCTTGAACACCACTTCAGTCTCCCTTTTTGTCAAAGAATATTGCTCCGCGATATCAAGTATGCGGCTCTCAAGCTTCGCATCGGAATCACTGCTCATGCCTCTCGATTTCTGGCATTCGTGATGAAGCCTAAGACTCAGATGCCTGTTGATGAGCTCCATCATGTAAAGTTCCTTATCGCTGAAATCCCCCTGCTCCCTGCTTCTTCCCAACACTATCGCACCAAGAAACTTCTTGTCATAAGCGCTTATCACCTGCATGCTGTACTTGACATCGAACGCCGCATATGTATCGTTGAAATAGCCTGTCGTACGAATCTCATCGTCGTCTATAAGATCCATTTCTCTGTACACATCTCTTTTCCCGACCAGCATTATCCATTTGCCGAAATCTTCTTCCTCATATTTATCTATGTACCGGTCTATCACTTCAATCTGCTCGTTGCTCGCCCCGTTTTCCTCCCCCTGCACATATACTGCAGGATGCGCCAACAAATGTTCCCCCGACATGTCTGCCAGATGAAATACCGAAAAATTATTCGGTATCAGCTGATATATGTACGAGAGCAGTGTCTTTCTCTCGTTCAAAAAATCATCATCATTGTAGATGAAATAAACTATATCATCTATGAATGCCCATTCTCTCTGCTCAAGTTTCTTCATAGCTGTCCTCCATATGATCTGCGCCCTTGACTGCAGCCACTCCTGTTTTTTACGCATCTTTATCATTATACTGATCGATTAAGGATACTGCAAATGCAGTATGAGCTAACTTTTTACAGCATTATTGACTTTTACAGAAGCATTCTGTCATTATCTATTTCAAATTTTTCCACGAGCTTCTCGACGGTCATGCTGTCGCGCTCTGCGCCGCTGATATCCATCTTTATCTGTCCGTCCTGCATCAGGATAGTCCTGTTGCCGTGCTCGAGCGCAGCTTTCATATTGTGCGTTATCATCATTGTGCAAAGCTCGTTGTTGTTCTTCGCAAAATAATCTGTAAGCTCCAGGACTTTTCTTGCCGCCGACGGATCCAACGCAGCTGTATGCTCATCGAGAAGCAGCAGCTTAGGCTCAGCTATCACCGCCATAAACAGCGTCAGCGCCTGTCTCTGCCCTCCGGACAGAAGCCTTACCTTTTCTTTCATCCTGTTTTCCAGTCCCATTCCAAGAAGCGTGAGT
>CAVEWO010000266.1:0-2996 GCA_963619345.1 Bacteroidaceae bacterium | reverse complement strand
GATCAATTCCTGCTGTCGTGTCTTAACAGCAAAGTATGTCTGACCGAGAGCAACAACTTCCTTTGACGGATCACCGTTCTGAACGATCAGATAGCAGGCGTATCGAGAAAGCATGATATCTTTTACAGGAATATCGGCAACACCGCCTCTTACCATCTTGTTGACGTCAACAAAATGGGAATTTTCAACGTTTCCAGCCTTTTTGCAGGCTTCTTTTGCTTTCTCTATTACCTTTGAGAAATTTCGCCATTCTTTGTATTCCAGAACTTTCTGCAGTTCTCGGGCATACCAGAATTCGTTTCCGTCTTCATCAACATGTTTGATATCTTCGAAAGTAGCTTCACTGTATTCAGTGACTCTTTCTTCCGGACCATCATCATCGAAAAAAAAGAAAACCATAAAACCTCCTGTTTCTGTGATTGTGTAGTGTTGCTTTGGTTGTCAAAATATCTTTGACAGCTCTTTATGTTTGCTGGACTGAACAGTTACCTTCATCAGTGTATAATATTCCATGCGCCCGGAAAGGGGAGGAAT
Source organism: Bacteroidaceae bacterium (assembly GCA_963619345.1). GTDB lineage: Bacteria > Bacillota > Clostridia > Peptostreptococcales > Anaerovoracaceae > Lentihominibacter. The sequence goes on along the minus strand of CAVEWO010000266.1, from coordinate 2,462 downwards.
ATGAAAAAGGTCCATATCTACATAGAAGATCCTAACATCCACAGCATATATGAGAAAGAAACAGATACGTTATACATATCGTTAAATCCCGGAGCTAAAGAAGGAATAATCTATATAAAGTAGCAGTCCTGTGAAAGGGCGCGCGACTATGCGGCGCTCCGCTTTTCACTTTAACCATCTCGCCTGTGTGGGCGGAATGGTAGGTGCTATAAGAATGGAATCAGATCGTCCTCAGATATGATCTGTATGCTCTTGCCTTTTTCCTGCAGTTCTTGTGCTTTGGCAATCTTACCGCCTATATTTCCGTATTTCCATGCTTCACTGCCGAGCCCGCCGACGAAAAGAAAATCCAGTTTGCCGGAAACGCTGTTTTTCTTGATAGCGCCTTTAGCGGACAGCTTCTTTTCTATCTCGGACTTTGTGCCGGTTTTGAAGTCGCCGGTGAGGCAAAATGTTTTATCAGCGAGGTCAAGCGTATCGCATGAAGCCGATGGATTCAATATTTCATCGAACTCCTGCGAGAGATATATTTTCTCTTCGTCAGTTATGATTCCGTCGGCCAGAATCTTTTCGATGGCATTGACAACTTTGTCATAGGGATAAACACCCTTTAAATAGTCGTTATCATTCAGCCAGCGTTGAAGATTTAATATTTCACTATCAGTGATCTCACTATCGCAAAGGATGCCCTTTATAAGCCCATCCAGTATCTGAATGCCTAAAGTTGAATCACTGTATATTTTTGATGAAGCGACACTATTGACAAGAGTGTAAAGGACCTGTCTTTCGTAGTCGGTTACGATACCATCCTCCAGTATCAGTGTCAGTTCGTTTATTATCCTGTTGAATACTGCGAAATTTTTATATTTGCTATTATCATCTATCCATTTCTGCAGGAACTGGATCTCGAGGGAATCGACAACTCCGTCATAGTTTATTCCCTGTATGATTCCATACAAGTCGTTGACGTTTGAAGCCAGCCTCGAATCCAATGAACGCTTGAATGTGTGCTTATATTCGTATGTATTCGAGGAAAGCGAGGATAAATCAAAATTCGAGTTCAAGTAATTCAGCAATTTATATGCCGCCTCAGCATCGGCCAAAGCGTTATGTTCGTCATACGAAACCCCCAAACCTCCCAATAAACTGCTTAATTTATACGATGGAGCAGATAATAAAGAACGGCTTAGCTCAAGTGTACATACATATCGAAAAGTGGGAACAGGCATGTCATATCTGTATAAAGCTTTTGATAAAACGCTTAGATCATATTTTATATTGTGGCCGATTATCACACTATCCGATAATACAGCACCTATCTCCAACCAGTATTCTTTGAGTGTAGGTGAATTTAAAACCATACTTCCTGTTATACCGGTAATTTCACTGTTCGTTCTATCGAATCTGTCCTCGGGATTGATAAGAGAATACTCTTTTCTGGTAAGGGTGCCATCTTCTATGACGAGCATACCGATAGCACATATCGAATTACCTCTGGAGTTTGGGTTTTCGATGTCTAATACTACAAAATTGTTTGCTTTGGCTTTGTCATTAAATTGCTTTCCCATGTGTCGCTCCTTTAAAGTGCATCAGTAACTATAATGCGGATTTAATTTTTGAATCATTTATATTTTTTAATACCTCGCTAGCGTGCTGATCCGATGGATCATATGCAGGTGTATTTGATGATGATGTGCTGGATTTTTTGTATTTTTCTGATGAGGCAAGATCATCAATATAATCATTGACTTTATCCTGCCCTGCTTCATTCAGGGTGCGGTACTTGTTGATCAGGGTTGTTTCGATTTCGGTATATACAGGTGTTTGATTAACAGATTCGTGATTACGATCTTCAATTAGATCAGACTTATTAATTCCAAAGTAATCCGCTAGTGCTTGAATTTTGCCCATGCGTGGGATTGCTATTCCTTGAGTCCAGGTATTGAATGTTTGAGGAGAGACCCCTATTTTACTGGCGACTTCCTTTTGTGTTTTATCTGTTCTTTGAAGATAATAATTCAAATTGAAAGTGAATATCTTCTGCTGTGCATCGTTGTTCATTTTAAATACCTCTGCTTCTTTTTTGTTATTATAAAATAAAATAGGATGCGAAGCAATACCGAAATAAAAAATAATTTGATTAAAGTATTGACATCAAATTAAATTTGATATACAATAAAATCATCAAGAGGAAAGGAGAAAAGCAGATGAGCAGGAAAGACAAAAAAGACGAAAAGCGAACTGAAAAGCTCGCCCTCGTCACCACAATCGTCTCTCTTATCGCAGTGCTGATCGAACTGATTAGCAAGCTGATAGAGTAAGAGACAGGGGAGGGAAACCTCCCCGACGGTTAAATAATATCTTTTCTGAGGCTCACTGTCAATATATAATGGTTGCATTGAAAGCAAGGAGGTAAGAGATGTTAGACACTGTATTGAGCGTAATAAGCATGATATGCTCTG
>CAVEWO010000265.1:0-3016 GCA_963619345.1 Bacteroidaceae bacterium | reverse complement strand
GACCGGGTGATTGACCGAATGATCACTTCAGCACCATCTGCTGCGGCCACACGCAGCCGGCACGCATATTCCCTTCACTGCCGCCACTACGAAAAGAGCGGAACTATGAATTTCACTATATCGTTCCACGTCACGAACACCATCAGGAGCATCAGCAGCACGATGCCGATGAAATGTATCCTTCCTTCCATCTCATCTGTAACACGCTTTCCTATGATCTTGCGTATCAGCAGGAACAGCAGACGTCCGCCGTCAAGTGCCGGCAGCGGCAGCATGTTCATGATCGCAAGGTTCAGGCTGAGCAGTGCTGACAGATATACGACATATATGACTCCGGCCTTCGCCGTATCGTTCACCGCGTACACTATTCCCACCGGTCCGCTGAGTTCTTTGACTGACACGTCACCTGTTATCAGCTGTCTTATTATGTCATACATCATCACCGTCATCTTTCCGGTATTTTTCACCCCGTTGCCGAACCCGGCTATGACATCGTGTCTTATCTCCGGCTTTATTCCGATCTTCGCTCTTCCCGATTCCTTGTCATATTCGGCTGCCGCGGTGATCGACAGCTCACTGCCGTCTCTGATCAGCGTTATCTCGACCGCTTCATCTTTCTTGCCGCCGATCGCCGTCAGTATATCATTCCAGCTGTCTATCTTCTTTCCATCGACAGCTGTTATCTCATCTCCTGCCTGTATCCCGGCCTCATACGCCGGAGAATCGTCGATGACCTGATCGATCACCGTCGTCGCCTGTCCAGACCAGCATGCTATTATGATCATCAGCACTACAGCAGTGACCAGGTTCATGAACGCTCCTGCCGCAAGCACGATTGCTCTCTGCCATGCCGGTTTATTGTTAAAGGCTCTCTCGTCTTCTGAATCCTCGTCCTCGCCTTCCATCGCGCAGAATCCGCCTATAGGGAATATCCTCAGCGAATACCGGGTCTCACCCTTCTGCTTCTTGAAAAACGCAGGCCCCATCCCTATCGCAAACTCGTTCACCTTGATCCCGCAGGCCTTTGCAGCAGCAAAATGCCCGAATTCATGGACAAATATTAGAACGCAGAAAATCAGAATCGCATATATTACAGTCATAAATCGTCCTCCTGCTAAAACATATTCCTCATTTTCTCTCTTATTCTTGAGTCTTCCTCCAGTATCCCTTCTATATCGAGACCCCGCACAGGACTGTGCTCTTCCATCACTTTCTCGAGAGTGTCCTGTATATCGGTAAATCTTATCTTTCCTTTCAGGAACATGTCGACGAGCACTTCGTTTGCACCGTTCAGCACTACAGGATAGCTTCCGCCGACCCTGCATGCCTCATATGCAAGCCCTATCGTCCTGAAGACATCCGCATCTGCAGGATAAAATGTCATGCCGTCCCTGAGCGAGAAAAAGTCAAGACTCTTCATCGATGACGTCATCTCCATGCGCTCGGGATATGAGAGCGCATACGCTATCGGCACTCTCATGTCCGGCAGTCCCATCTGGCCTATCACACTGCCGTCGCAGTACTCGACAGCAGAATGCAGTATGCTCTGCGGATGCACGACGATCTGTATCTTTTCTGCAGGTATGTCGAACAGCCACTTTGCTTCGATTACCTCGAGTCCCTTGTTCATCATCGTGGCTGAATCAACCGTTATCTTCTGTCCCATCGACCAGTTAGGATGCGCCAGAGCCTGCTCCAGCGTCACACTTTTGAGCTGCTCTGTGCTGTATCCTCTGAACGGGCCGCCTGACGCTGTGAGTATCAATCGTCTGATCTCATTGCCTGCGCTGCCCTGGATGCACTGGAAAATCGCACTGTGCTCGCTGTCCACAGGCAGGAGCTTCACGCCTCTGCGCTTTACAGCATCCATCACGAGCTGTCCGCCTACCACGAGCGTCTCCTTGTTGGCAAACGCTATGTCCTTTCCAGCTTCTATCGCAGCCATCGTAGGCTCAAATCCCCGCATTCCCATAAGGGAATTGACAACTATGTCACAGTCCTCCATCGACGCGATCGCCTTGAGTCCTTTGTCTCCGTGGAAAAACTCGATGCCGCTGTACCTTTTCGAAAGCTCAGCCGCATCTGACTCCTCGGCCACGCATACGGCAGCCGGCGAAAACTCCTCTATCTGCCTGCACAGCAGCTCTATGCTCTTTGAACACGAAAGTGCCGCTACAGAAAATCTGTCTCTGTTTCCTGATATAACATCGAGGCACTGGGTCCCTATCGAACCCGTGCTGCCCAAAATCGAAATCCTTTTCATAAAAAGTCCGCCTCTGCAATAAACACATCAATACCGGTCAGGCGCCGTTACGCCATGTATCCCATCACCAGCACTATGTAGTAATAAACCATAGGACCTGTGAACAGAACACTGTCGAATCTGTCGAGTATGCCGCCGTGTCCCGGGATCAGATTGCCGTAGTCCTTGATACCCATCTTTCTCTTGAATATAGACGCCGTAAGGTCTCCGAACTGCGAAACGATACCGCCCAGGACTCCTATCACCAGACAGTGCACCAGCACGCCCGGCATGAAGAACCAGCCGAACAGTCCGCTCAGTATAACGCTTCCGAGTATACCTCCGATCGATCCTTCTATCGTCTTCTTAGGACTTATCTTCGGGCACAGCTTGTGTTTGCCGAAAAGATATCCGCTGAAATACGCCATGATATCAGTTCCGAATGCCGTGATCACTATCAGCCATACCATCAGGCTGTAGTCAGTCCTGTCGACGAGCGTCACATGGAACGAAAAGAACACGACATAGAATATGCCGGTGATCGTCGCCATCGCATCCTCGAGCTTCCTCTCCTCTATTTTGAAAAGGTACAGCAGGCTCACCAGCACGACGCCGAAGAACCACAGCATGTACCACTCCCTGTGATCCCCGCCGAAAAGCTCCACAGCATAAAGCGCCACAGCCGCTACGCATGCAACGGGATAGCTCGGCTTTACATCTATCGCACGGAATCCGTTATAAAATTCTCTTACTCCCATCAGCCCTATACAAAGG
>CAVEWO010000264.1:0-3031 GCA_963619345.1 Bacteroidaceae bacterium | reverse complement strand
GCTTTATATATTTAAAAAGCGGCTCATCCACCTTGAAATCCAGAGCGTTCCAGCCTATGTGAGGAACTTTCAGATCAGTTATTCCCTGCTTCTTCAGATCCTCGTCTATCGACGCCACCGTGCCCTTTATGAGGCCTAATCCCTTATGCACTCCGTACTCATGGCTTTCCTCGAAAAGCAGCTGCATGCCGAGGCATATCCCCAGCAGCGGCTTGCCCGCTGCGGTCTCGCTCATGATCGTATCCACGAGACCCGTAGCCCTGAGCTTTGCAGCAGCATCCTCGAATGCTCCCACGCCCGGCAGGATGATCCTGTCAGCTTTTACTATATCTTCACTTCTGTTCGTCACTACCGTTTCAGCTCCGAGATATTTCAGCGAAGCCGTGAGGGAAAACAGGTTCCCTACTCCGTAATCTATTACCGCTATCATCTACAACACTCCTTTTGTCGAAGGTATCTCGTCAGCGTATTCGTCCTCGACCGCGCATGCCTGTCTGAGTGCGCGCCCCATTCCTTTGAATACCGCTTCTATTATGTGATGTGAATTCTCGCCTGCCAGCATCTTCACGTGTATCGTCAGACCCATCTCGCGCGCCAGCGCCTCGATGAATTCCTTCACCAGCTCAGTGTCAAAATCTCCGACCTTCTGAGTCGGTATCTGCACATCGAAACTGACGCAGCTGCGACCGCTTATATCTACCGCGCAAAGCACGAGCGCCTCGTCCATAGGCAGCAGCATGCTCCCGTATCTGTAGATGCCACGCTTGTCTCCAAGTGCCTCTCTGAAGGCTCTTCCCATCGCGATGCCGATGTCCTCCACGGTGTGATGGTAGTCGACGTGCGTGTCACCGTTGCAGTCGACAGCTATGTCGAATCTGCCGTGTCTGGTGAACAGCTCCAGCATATGATCCAGGAACCCGCATCCCGTGTTGATCTCATATGCGCCGCTTCCATCTATCTCCAGCGCAAGCACTATCTTTGTCTCTTTCGTGTCTCTGACGATCTTTTTTCTTCTCATTACGCTTCTCCTTCTGCACGCACTATCCGAGGATCTCCTCCGTAGCTCTGACAAGCGCTTTCATTTCTTCAGGCGTGCCTATCGTTATTCTGACAAAATCTCTGATCTTTTCATCTTTAAAATGCCTTACTATTATATTATATTTTTTGAGCTTTGTGAAATATTCTTCGCCTGAAATACGATCGCTGGAAGCAAATACGAAGTTCGCGCTCGAAGGAAGCACGCGGAATCCCAGTTTTTTCATGTCTGCCACGAATTCCTCACGGGTGTCCATTATCAGCTTTCTCGTCTTTTCAAAATATGCAGTGTCCTTCATCGCCTCGGTTCCCGCAAGGATCGAGAGACGGTTGAGGTTGTACGGATTAAAGCTGAATTTTATCCTGTTCATGTCTGCGATCAGTCCGCTGTTTGCCATCGCAAAGCCCACTCTCGCACCTGCAAGGCTCCTCGACTTGGAAAGGGTCTGCACGATCATCAGATTGTCGTAGCTGTCTATCAGGCTCACCGCGCTCTGTGCTCCAAAATCCACATACGCTTCATCTATCACGACCAGATTGTCTCTGTTGTGCTGAAGTATCGCTTCGATCTGCTCGAGCGTCAGCGCGATCCCGGTCGGCGCATTCGGATTGGTGATCACGATCGTTCCGTCCGCATCGTAATAGTCCTCAGGTCTTATGGAAAAATCCTCCGCGAGCGGCACTTTCACGCCCTCAGCCTTGAAGATATCGCAGTATACCGGGTAGAAGCTGTAGCTTATCTCAGGATAGTATACCTTGCCGGCCCTTCCCTGGAACGCCATGAATATGAATGCGAGTATCTCATCCGAGCCGTTCCCCGCGATCACCTGATCCTTTCCGATACCGTAATATTCAGCAACGGCATCCGTAAACTGCGATGCAGCCGGTTCCGAATACAGCTTCAGCCTGTTCACTTCTGCCTCGTTTATCACCTTTACGACCGACGGCGCCGGTTCGTAAGGATTCTCGTTCGTATTGAGTTTTATCAGCTTCCCGAGCACCTTGGGCTGTTCGCCCGGCGTGTACGGCTCGAGAGTCTGGAATTTTTCATTTAAAAATCTGCTCATTTTACCTGTTCTCCCAGCTTCTGAAGCATGTCTGTTATCATCTCGTTTTCAAATTTGAAGCTCGTCTTGTTCGCGATGAACCTCGCGCTGATATTTTCGAACTCCTCGATCACGCTCAGATGGTTTTCCCTGAGCGTATTGCCTGTCTCTACGATATCGACGATAACGTCCGAAAGACCAAGTATAGGAGCCAGCTCTATGCTTCCGTTCAGCTTTATTATCTCTATGTCTCTGTTCCTGCCGCCGTAGAAATTCTTCGCGATGTTCACGTACTTCGTAGCCACGCGCAGCGTCCTGTCGGGATCCTCTATGTATCCGTCAGGCGCAGCGACAGCCATCCTGCACTTTCCTATATCCAGGTCGAGCAGCTCATACACATCCGATTTGTTCTCGAGAAGTATGTCCTTGCCCACGATGCCGACGTCCGCAGCTCTGTGCTCTACGTATATCGCAACATCGCTCGGCTTTACGAGAAGATATCTTACGTTTTTCTCCGGGCTTTCGAAAACGAGTTTCCTGTTCTGTTCATAATATCCCGGGCAGTCGTATCCGGCCGATGCAAGCATGTCGTATACCTGATCTCCGAGACGTCCTTTAGGCAGCGCTATATTCAGCATTTATATCTCCTCCTTCTTTGTCTCACCGTTTTCAAGAATGTATTTCTCTCTGTATCTGAGGCACGCAGGCGCCTCCGTCTCTGATCTGACCGTCAGACCTTCCTTCTGCAGGCTCTTCACCGCTTTGAAAACGTCAGCTGCGGGTGTTTCTGCGCCGTAGATCAGGAGCGCGTCGACATCGTATTCCGAAGCTGGCATCCTGCCCTTTGTGAGCTCGTCGAGATAGATCGCGAAACCCACAGCACCTGCATCCTTTCTGAACAGCTGCATCGCCTTGTCGTACTGACCGCCGGCCAGCACGCACCCCGGCAG
>CAVEWO010000263.1:0-3031 GCA_963619345.1 Bacteroidaceae bacterium | reverse complement strand
ATACTGTGCGAGGTCTGTTTTTTACGTCTGCTGCCGCCTGATGTTTATTTGGCTGTCGGCTTTACCTTGCCTAAGTCGTGTGCAAGTGCAGCTGGATCATTCTTTGCCATCTTTGCATAACACTGACCCTTTACATACGCACTCATCGCATCTGCATAATTTGCAAGCTTTTCGTTTTCATTCTCGGCAATGTATCCGAGATTTGCATACGACTGTGCCTCATATATGAGTTCTTTGGCTTCTTCAAGGTAATCGGATCGAATCCTGCCGTCAGCAGAATCGATGTCGAGCCCGCTGGCTGAAATGTCATGTGCTGCCTCCCATATCTGAAGTTCAAGTTCCGAATACATGTTCTGCAGCATTGCTCTTACTTTATCTCCGCCGTACATTTCAGCGTTTCCGTCTGCATCAAACTGTATTGCCGCAAATGTCCCTGTTGAATCTGGAATATTCGAGAGAGCTCTGTTTGAGCTTCCTTTCTGGATATAAAGTGTCTTCGTATTGCTGTCAAAAATATTTATGAGTCCTGTTTTATCATCAGCTGTATTCGGTTCCGGAGCCCAGTATGCCGTGTCGAGCAGGAGTGTCCAGTTGTCGGATGCCAGATTGTCATGCCATCCGGTACTCCACTCCTCAATGTTTCTCGATTCTGACATTGAGAGCGCATCGCCCCAGTTTTCCGGATCGTACGATTTACCATAATAATCACTTCTGGAAAGCTCGCCGCTTTCGAATTTTTCGTAAATATCACTCGGTACGAATGTTCCGTAATAATCATATGCCGGATATGAATCGTAATCCCAGCCTTCCTTGATGTAATAGCTGAAGCTGCTCATCGCTTCACGAATGCTGTCTGCATCATTTCCGCCTGCTTCCACAGCTTCCTGCAGACGTTTTTCAAGGCTCCAGTATCTTACCAGCCCGTCAGGCCACATTTCATCGAGACCTATCTCAGGATTCAGCCTTGATGTGAACTGCATATTTTCCCCCATATACCAGTTTGCAGCGCAGAGGTAATCTGCTGTCTCATCTGCCACCATCGCATTTCCCGCCTTAGTCTTTCCTACGTATTTGTCGTCGCCGTTGTACCTGATATTCCTCTCCGTACCCGTAATCTCGAATACGCATGCATTGCCCTTTGCGTCTCCGAGACAGATATTGAAATCTGTATTTATCGGCCACCATTCATCTTCAGGTGTTTTTTCCGGGTCGCCGAGAACCTTTATAGCCTGCTTGGTGTTGTCACAGTATGCTGCAAGATACATCGACGGATATATACCGATTCTATAAACTTCGTCTTTATTTACTACACTCCCTCCCGGCGATTCTATCATCAGTCCTTTTTCATTCACTGCAGATCCGAAAACTCCGTGTGTACTGATAAATGCGTTGCCGTTATCCGGCAGCATGAGCAGCGCCGGCATAAAATTGAGATCTCCGTATCCTATGTCTGCTTTCATTGCTCCGATACAGCCGTCTTCATCAGTTGCTGTAGCATTTCCCCATGTTATCACAGCAGAACAGTCTCTCTCATCCTCGCCTTTTGAATCTCCCTTTTCTCCCGGCATGGTTTCCGATCCTGCATCAATGTACAGCATCATCACATCATCATAGTCCATTCCGGTGCTCGCCGCTGTGCCTTCTATCATATCCGTCAGTCCGCCGTCTTTTTCATGCGTAAAGAATTTATCGGCCTGTTCGAGATATGGCTGATACGCTTCAACAGCTGCTTCATAACTCCCCCATGTTTCGATCTGTCCTGCAACCAGATATGCTGTCGATGCCATTATTTCATCCTTGTACTGTTCTCCTAGCTGATAGCCCATATCGTACCAGGATCCTTTCAGCACAGCTATTTCCGATGTGTCCGTCGGTGTCACTTCTTCCGGATTGTAGTCGAATCTGTCACTCAGCTTGTCACCTCCTTCTTTAAGCGAGCATCCGCTCATGACTGCGACCAAAATAAAAATCGCCGCCATACTCAGAAATGCTTTCAGTGTTTTACCTTCAAAAAACTTCTTCATATGATTCCCTCCTGTTATTATAATAAAAAAGACCAATGCAAAACAAACATTCCGCACTGGTCATAAAAAAGCTAATCTCAGACTTTCTTTCCATTTACCAATTATGTATATTTCATATTTTGTATTCTTCAAAAATCATGCCAATGCTGCTGCACTCTCATGACTACTTTTTAAGTATACATAATTTTCAGAAAAGCGTCAAGGCTTTAATCATCATTATTAAGCACCATAAAATGAAAAAGCCAATTTCCTCTGCAAAAATAGAAAAGTCAATTTATCGAAATTTAATATGGACGTAGAAAAAGCCCGATAACTTGTTTTCAAGTTCAGGCTTTTCCTACAGTCTGAGAGGGGCTACTTGTTAGCTCACACTCAATTATTGTTATAATTATTAAAAATTGGGCACACAATATGGTGAATTGTTTTGGAAGGCAAATTGTAATCTGTAATTGTTATTATATACAGTTGCTGTATGCTCTTAGTTCTGTTCTGCAAACAGAAGTCTTTCTCTTTCGAGCGGAGAAACATTGCGGTTCCTTGCTCTTGCATAGAGAGCCAGGATAAGCCCCATTGCAAACCATCCGCATACGAGAATCCATTCAATCGGTGCCAGAGGGCTAGGACCCATAGGCAGATAGAGGTATGCGAAGAAGCATACAACACCTATTGCAACAGCTCCGACAACCTTTGCATTTTTGATTTTATACGGTCTTTCAAGCTCAGGCTGTCTTATTCTCAGGAAGATGAATGACAGTGTTACCATGAGGTAAACGATAACTACGCCGAATGAGCTTGCATTTACGAACCATGTCAGAGCACCTGAACCGAGAAGACACGAGAATGTGGAAAGCGCTCCGCAGAACAGTACTGCATTGCTTGGAGTATGATACTTAGGATGAATTTTAGCAAGGAATCCCGGAAGCATCTTCGCATTTGCCAGTGAATAAAGTACTCTTGCGCCTCCATAAAGGAATCCGTTCCAGCTTGTAAGTATTCCGCATATTGCT
>CAVEWO010000262.1:0-3034 GCA_963619345.1 Bacteroidaceae bacterium | reverse complement strand
CACCGGCTGATATCAAGATGGGCGACTATGCGTTCCCATGTTTTAAGCTGGCGAAGCTGCTTAGAAAAGCGCCGCCTGTGATCGCGAAATCCATCGCAGAATCCATCGGAGACGATCCGATGTTCGAAAAGGTGGAAAACGTCAATGCTTATGTCAACATGTTCGTTTCAAAAGAGGAATTTGCACACGAAGTCGTAAGCGAAGTGATAGAAAAAGGTGATGACTACGGCAGAAGCAGCATCGGCGGCGGAAAGAAAGTCATAGTGGAATATTCTTCGCCGAATATCGCGAAGCCTTTCCACATAGGACACATCAGAAGTACGGTAATAGGAAATTCGATATACAAGATCTACGATTTCCTGGGCTACGACACGATGAGGATCAATCATCTGGGAGACTACGGAACGCAGTTTGGCAAGATGATCTGTGCGTACAGAAGATGGGGAAACAAGGAAGACGTTATAAAAGAGCCGATCAAGTCGCTTCTTTCATATTATACGAAGTTCCATGTAGAGGCTGAAAAAGACCCTGCACTGGAAGATGAGGCGAGAGCGATCTTTGCAAAACTCGAAAAGGGAGAGCCTGAGGAAGTCGAACTCTGGCAGTGGTTCAGAGATGAGAGTCTCAAGGAATTCAACAGAGTATACGATATGCTCGGGATCACTTTCGATTCGTACAACGGCGAAAGCTTCTACTCGGACAAGATGCCGAGATTCGTACAGGAACTCAAGGACAAAGGCCTGCTCGTAGAGGATGCCGGTGCTCAGATCGTCAGGCTCGACGAATACGACCTGCCGCCTGCACTGATAACGAAATCAGACGGCTCAACGCTTTATATCACGAGAGACATCGCGGCAGCCGTATACAGAAAAGAAACTTACGATTTTTACAAGAACATATACGTCGTGGCTTCACAGCAGAACCTGCATTTCCAGCAGTGGATCAAGGTGATCGAGCTCCTCGGATATGACTGGGCGAAAGACTGTGTACACGTTCCATTCGGGCTTGTCAGCATGGAAGAGGGCACGATGTCTACGAGACAGGGCAGAGTGATATTCCTTGAAGACGTGCTTAACAGAGCTGTGGAACAGACTAGACAGATAATCAAGGAGAAAAATGTAAATACAGAGAACATCGATGAGACTGCAAAGGAAGTCGGCATAGGTGCTGTAGTGTTCAATGAGCTGTCAAACTACAGGATCAAGGACTACGTATTCTCGTGGGACAAGGTGCTCAACTTCGAGGGAGAGACAGGCCCTTACGTTCAGTACACTCATGCGAGAGCATGCAGCATACTCAGGAATGCAGGCGATGCTGCAGTTGCAAAGGCCAAGGCTGGTTTCGATGCTAAATATATCACTTCGGAAAGCGCACACAGACTCATGTCGCTGATTTACGAGCTGCCTGAGGTGATCGTGGAAGCCGGTGAAAAATATGAACCATCGATCGTAACGAGGCATATAGTGGATATATCGCAGGCGTTCAACAAGTTCTATCATGACGAGCACATCCTGGTGGACAATGAGGATGAGAAGATCGCGAAGATCGCGCTGGTGCTGGCTGCAAAGACTGCAATAAAGAACGGTCTCGGTCTGCTTGGAATGAAGGCGCCTGAAAAGATGTAGATACCTGCAACGGATATCCAGGAGGAGAAAATGAGATACGAGGGAGATATATACAGACCGCCCAGTGAGGCATACAGCCTGCTGGTGCAGGTCACTATAGGATGTACGCACAACAAGTGCACGTTCTGTAAAATGTTCAAGGACAAGAAATTCAGAGTCAGGAATCTCGACGAGGTGTTTGAGGATCTGGCCTGGGCAAGGAGAAGGTACAGCAGGGTGGAAAGGATGTTCCTGTGCGACGGCGACGCGCTGGCGCTTTCCAACAAGAGGCTGATGCCTATCCTGAAATATATATCGGACAATTTTCCGGAATGCGAGAGGGTGACGATATACGGAAGAGCGACGGACGTTCTCAAGAAGACTGACGAGGAGATGCGTGAGCTTTACGAGGCAGGTCTTACGATGGTTTACATCGGTGCTGAATCCGGAAGCGACAAGGTGCTGAAGGACATCTGCAAGGGCGAGACGAGACAGGAGCTGATAGATGCTGTAAGAAAGATCGAGGCATGCGGCATGAAGTCTTCAGTAACGTTCATTTCCGGTCTTGCCGGCAAAGACGGCTGGGAGGATCATGCTATTCAGACCGGTACTATGATAAGTGAGATGGAGCCGTCATATGTAGGACTGCTGACTCTCATAGTGGAGCCGTCGGTTCCGATGGCAAAGGATATCGAGTCGGGCAAGCTGAGACTTCTTTCGCCTGACGAGGTCATGGCGGAGACGCTGCTGATGCTGGAAAACACTAACGTTACGAAGAAATGCGTATTCAGGAGCAACCATGCATCGAATTACGTATCGCTCAGAGGCGATCTGCCGGATGACAAGGAAAAGATGATGAACCTTCTCAGAAAAGCGATGAAGAATCATGACATGTTCAAAGACGAAAGATTCAGAGCGCTGTAGCGGATAAGGAGTAGATGTGATGTTTGCTTCCCATAAAGAACAATATGATATCCGTACGAGGACTGACCGCATAGGGAAATACTTCAGGAAGTACCTGAACAGATTTGTCTTTGCGGAGTTTTCAGAGGAATTTGCAAAGAAATCAAAGGCCGGCGATCTGATGCTCGGGATACCGATACCTCTGCGAGAGGAAGAAGTGAAGGACTTCGCCGGCGGCAGCGGGATCTCGATGTCTGTGATCGCAGAAAATATGGCGTGGGTGATGGGGTGCGATCCGCATTTCAGGCATACAGGCGATTATGCGGCGATACTGTCGGCGCTGTTCGGATCAGGGATCAGCGAAGCGATGCTGAAGACCGGCAGGGACGCTGCGGAGAAGGGCGATATGGACAACGCATGCATACACTTCCGTGCAGCACTTTGCGTGAAGCCGGACTACCTCGATGCAATGTACAGCTATGCGAGAGCCTGCAGAGCTATCTATCTTGCCGGCGACAGTGAAGAGC
>CAVEWO010000261.1:0-3047 GCA_963619345.1 Bacteroidaceae bacterium | reverse complement strand
CCCTCTGCCACATGCGATCTTGTGATCGCCTTTGATATGGCGATTTTCGCTTTTATAACATCGTTAGGATCTGCGTCCTTTTCATGGTGTGTCAGCCAGTCCTCCGCCTTTGCTTTTTCACTGAGTACTCGCTCCATGTCTATATCCTCAGACCACTCGACAGCGTCAGTATATATGATTATACTGTCACGGACATCAATGAAGCCGCCTGCGATCGCCGCCACACGGTATTCATCCTTGCCCGCACCGGCTTCCTGAATCCAGAGTTCTCCTATGTCGAGGAGCTTGCATGCCCATGAATGTCCCGCCATGAAGCCTTCGTCACCTTCCAGTGTAGTAGTGATGACGAGATTCACATATCCTCTGTAAAACATCTTTGATGGCGTTATTATCTCTAATTTCACACTGTTTGCCATGATGATCTCCTGCTATTTCTTACTGTTCTCATATTTTTCGACAACTTCGTCGATACTTCCCGCAAACAGGAACATCTGCTCCGGAATATGATCATGTTTACCGTCAAGGATCTCTTTGAAACCTCTGATGGTCTCTTTGAGAGGCAGATATTTTCCTTCCATGCCCGTGAACTGTTCCGCAACGCTGAATGGCTGTGAAAGAAATCTCTGTATCCTTCTTGCTCTTGAAACGATAAGCTTATCTTCATCAGAAAGCTCATCCATACCCAGTATCGCGATTATGTCCTGCAGATCCTTGTATCTCTGCAGGACCTCCTGCACGCCTCTGGCCGTCTCATAATGCTCCTCGCCCAGAATCAGAGGATCCATTATTCTGGAGGTGGACTCCAGAGGATCTACCGCCGGATAAATGCCAAGCTCTGTGATAGATCTGGAGAGTACAGTGGTTGCATCCAGATGTGCGAAGGTCGTCGCAGGAGCCGGGTCGGTAAGGTCATCCGCCGGCACGTAAACAGCCTGCACCGATGTGATCGACCCTTTCTTGGTCGATGTGATCCTCTCCTGCAGAGCACCCATCTCTGTAGCCAGCGTCGGCTGATAGCCTACTGCTGACGGCACACGGCCCAGCAGTGCGGATACCTCTGAGCCTGCCTGTGTGAATCTGAATATATTGTCTATGAACAGCAGCACATCCTGGTTTTCCTGGTCTCTGAAATATTCAGCCATGGTAAGACCGGTAAGCGCTACTCGCATTCTGGCTCCTGGCGGTTCGTTCATCTGTCCGAACACCATCGCGGTATTCTTTATAACGCCTGATTCTATCATTTCGTAGTAGAGGTCGTTTCCTTCTCTTGTTCTTTCTCCTACGCCCGCAAACACGGATATACCTCCGTGCTCTCTGGCGATATTGCTTATCAGCTCCTGGATCAGAACCGTCTTGCCTACGCCTGCGCCGCCGAACAGACCTACCTTCCCGCCTCTTGTATAAGGCGCGATCAGGTCAATTACCTTGATGCCCGTCTCAAATATCTGCGCTGATGTATCCTGTTCTTCAAAAGGCGGTGCCTCTCTGTGGATCGCCGATCTCAGCTCTGTCTCCACAGGGCCTTTTTCATCTATGGTTTCCCCGATGACATTGAACATCCTGCCCAGCACTTCCTTGCCTACCGGCACTTTTATCGGTGAGCCGGTGTCCACAGCTTCCATGCCGCGTCTGAGTCCATCGGTAGATGACAGCGCCACGCATCTTGCGACATCATCGCCTATATGCTGAGCGACCTCTGTCACGATGACCTTGTCGCCTAACTTTATATCGACTGCATTCAGCAGCTCCGGCATTTCATCCTCACTGAATTTTATATCTATTACGGGGCCTATGATCTGATGTATTCTTCCTTTGTTCATTTTCGCCTCCTATTTCTGTGCCTCGGAACCGGCCACGATCTCTATGATCTCATCTGTGATCGCAGACTGTCTTGCCCTGTTGTAGTAAAGAGACAGCTGATCCAGCATCTCTCTGGCGTTGTCAGTAGCGCTTTCCATCGCATTTCTCCTGGCCGCATGCTCACATGTAGCCGACTCTACCACAGCTGAGTAGATCATCATCTCTACATATTTAGGCACCAGATAGTTAAACACTTCTCTAACGGAAGGTTCATATTCCACCTGCTTTGTCGCACTTATCACTTCTTCAGAATCCGCCTCCACCTCAAAAGGCAGCAGGACGATATTTTTTACCTCCTGCTGGATAGAGCTTATGAACGACGTGTATATAAGAACGACTTCATCGATTTCGCCCCGGTCATACATTTCTATGATAGGTTTACTCATTTCTCTGGTCTCCAGGAAGGATATGTTTTCAGGCGGGGCCAGATAATCTCCGGCGATCTTATACCCGCGCTTTTCAAAATATTCCTTGCCCTTTGATCCTATCGCGTATATGACAGGCTCCTCCCAGTCGGAATCTATCTCGCGCTGCGCCTCCCTGAGAATGGCCGAGTTGAAGCCTCCGCAAAGGCCGCGCCCGCTCGTTACTACTATATAACATGTCGTCTTGATCTCTCTGTTGCCGGCAAGATATTCCTGCGGTATATCCTGACCGTTGTGAAAGATCTCGGCGATAGTCTGTGTGATGTAATGCAGATTCACATTCGTTTTCTCGAATATCGCCTTTGCCTTCCTCAGTTTGCCGGCAGACACCAGCTTCATGGCATTCGTGATATGTTCCGTACTGGAAATGCTTTTTATACGTCTCTTTATGTCCCGCATATTATTTGCTGACATCCCCGCACCTCCTACTTCGTCTCGCTGCCTGCCTCATCTGCTGTCTCTCCGCGGCCATTGCTCCTTGTAAAGCTTTCTCTGAACAGCTCTATGCCTTCACGAAGCTGCTTTTCTGTATCTTCTTCGATCTCGCCGGCATCCTTTATCGCACGTTCCACATGCGGATACTGGGTCGACATGAATTCATAGAATTCTTTCTCGAACTGCTTTATGTCCTCGATCTCTATATCTGCGAGATACTTGTTTATCGCCGCAAAGATCAGCATTATCTGCCGTTCTACAGGCACCGGCTGGTACTGCGGCTGCTTCAGGATCTCCATCAGCATGCGTCCGTGATCGAGTCTCTCT
>CAVEWO010000260.1:0-3050 GCA_963619345.1 Bacteroidaceae bacterium | reverse complement strand
GCCTCTGACAGTTCCTGCCTGATAGGGTTTCCTGATTTGACTTTTTCATACTCTCTGTTGAGGAGCTGCTGGAACTCTTCATTCTTTCTGTTGAAAGTATAAAATTTATCTATTCTGTCTGCTGCACTCATCGGTTTCTGCTCTTCAGCAGCTTTGCCGATCCCGGATGCTGCATCTGCCTTTCCTGCTGATGCATAGCTCTGTACAGTTCTTATATTTTCCGCTGTTTTTCTTTCTATTGCTGCATCACTCTGCTGCACGGCCGGCTGTCCCGGTACTGTATCAGGGATATCCTGAGGCTTTGCATTCCAGTCAAAATCCACATCTTCGGTCTTTTCGTATTTTCTTCTTCCCGGATAATCATCCACATTCCACTGGAACTCTTCAAACATCGGCTTTCTAGAAGCACTGCCGGTGTTTTCTTCATTCTTGCCAGCTCCAGTCTGCACCGCAGCCGAAAAATCATCCTGCACGGGTGTTCTCGGTTCTACAAGCTGTCCGCAGTGACTGCAAAACTTTGAGCTGTCTGCGATCTCATTTCCGCAATTCTTACAATACATATATTCCTCCTTCTGGATATCATTCCTTGATCAGTTTTTCCAGCTCTGATGCCGTGTACTTACGGCCGCTTCTGCCCACGTCGTATCCCATCCGTGAAGCCGGCATCTGTTCCTGCTCGCTGGCTATATCCATTTCATCTATGAAATCCAGGCTGATCTCATAGCTTTCTTTTTCATCTTGCTGTTCTTCGCGATCACCATGATCTTCGTTCCCGGACATCTGCATTTCCGGCATCTTTCTGAGTTCCGGCACATCCAGCTCCTTCAGCATTTTCTGCATTTCCGTAAGAGCCGACTTTTTTCTGCCGTCCTCTGATACCGTTTTCTCCGCGAGAGCGTCTTCACCGCTGCTGTCCGTATCGTCATCAATGCCTGCATCATCACGTATGTCGTGCATCTGTGACGATTCCTGTATATCTGCGGACTCAGGATCAGCCGTATCCGCCGCCGGCAGTTCTGCCCTGTCAGCGCCATGATCCCCGGACGCCGCATCTTCGGTCTTTCCATTATCCGGCTCATTCTGCAGCGTGCAGTTCAGAATGGTCTCCGAGTCAGCCAGTCCGGAATCATAAGGATCGAACCCTTCACCGTGATCCGGTTTTTCCTGCTCTGATCCGCTGCTGCTCCAGACAGCTTCACCGTTCGCTCTAACCCATTCAAAAGGATCCTGCTCGCGCCTCCTTGTCCTTCTGCCGGCTGGCCTGCCCGCGGCACTTTGCGCGATAAGCGATTCCATGTATGAAATCCCTGCTTCTTTTTCTGCAAACACCTGCCGGTCCTGTGCATCCTGCTCCGGAGACATCTCCTGCGTCAACCTTTCCAGATTTTCCTCTATGGCCCTGATGCTGTCAGTCCGCATTTCTGCTTCTCTTTTCCAGATCATAAAAGCCACAACACATACTGCAACAAAAAAAACCAAGGCCACAACAACTACAACTATGATTGCTGTCATGTAATATTCTCCTATTTAGTATGTATGATATCAAAATATAGTAAAATGTGTTCAAACTCTACAATTACACAATAATTACAGTCGCTTGTATTATACTATACACAGGGAATAATTTCAAACACATCTGCAAAAAAGGTATGGAGTGTATACAAAAATGCGTATTGTCGGATTTGTCGGAAAAACCGCAAAAAAGTGCAGTCCCGCATATAATTATCCGCTGCTAAAACTTCATTATTAAGAAAAAGCAGAAAGCCATCTGCAGGAATGTTCCTGAGCGCTGCGGCTTTCTGCTTATTTGAGTTTTTCGATTTTAAGGGGGCATGCCCCTGTTTAATGTTTGACTAATAATATGGCTTATTCTTATTTGTATGCGTTATGCACGTTTCCGTCTGGAAACGATCAGTACACCAGTCAGACCTATTGCGGATGCCAGTGCCAGTGCTATACAAAGACCCAGCTGACTGTCGTCGCCAGTCTTCGTTTCACTTCCGGCTGTTTTGTCAGTCGGCTGCGTCGGTGTAGTCGGATCTGTCGGTGTAACAGAAGCTTTATCGTGTGCTGCTTTTAATGCGGCAGTACCTTCAAGTTCCAGGTTGTCCTGCTTTTCATAATGCAGCAGACTTTCATCTTCGGTATGAACATTCCAGCGTACCTGCTCGGAATCGTCATACCAGCCGTTGATCAGATGAGTACCGTCACATCTTACAGTGAAAGTCAGTTTCATGTCTTTAGTTTCATCAACAAGTGAAGTCAGAGCATTTTCCGATGCATAGACATCATCTCCTGCGGAATCCGCCTGATTGTTGTAAATGCGGACAGCATCGCCCATAATGAAAGTACCGTTATTATTCACACCACCGCCGAACAGTAATTTTTCAGCAGTATTACCTGTAACAGAACCGGCCTGCATTTCAAGGGATGCCCTTTCTTTTACATAGATGCCGGATCCCATGTTATCCTTGATCGTTACATTGCAGGAAGAATCAATCTCAGAATCTGTTCCGCCGACATACAGTGCTCCAGGCTTGGTCCATTTACTGGAACACTTGTTGCCTTCAATGTCAAGAAGGGATTTGTTCTTTACTGTCAGTTTGGAAGCTGCATGAACGCCGTTTGCGCCGTTACGCAGAGCATATACCTTAGAATTGTCGATGGTCAGCTTTCCTGCGGAGAGTCCATGAGAACCGTTATCGTTAAAATTCACTGTGGAGTTCTCGATTTCAAAATGTGATCCATTGGATCCGTTTCCGGTGCTGTTGATAACATCCACGGTGCTGTTTTTGATTGTGGCGATAAATGTTCCTGTAAATCCTGACCGGTTATGATCGGAGATAAACTTTGAACCATTGACTATATTGATATTATAGCCTTCGTCACCGCCGTCCCATTCCAGTGCATCCTGAGCATAGCTGGTGATTTTCAAAGTGGAATTATCCAGATTCAGCTTATTGTTGCTGCAGAAATAAACAGCATGTGTCTTATCAGATGTTCCCGTTCCGTCCATCGTCATTGTGGAGTTGTTTAAGTTCAGGGAAGCA
>CAVEWO010000259.1:0-3061 GCA_963619345.1 Bacteroidaceae bacterium | reverse complement strand
GGCCTGCACCGTTTGCGATCATGAGTACCGCGGATATCAATGCTGCGGCGCACAGCTCTTTTTCATATTTTCCGTCAGCCAAAAGCTGCATGGATCGGGAAATCCGGTCGAATGCCCCCGTACTTTGTGAAGCCGGATTTTGTGAAGCAGAAGCACGCGAGCCAGAGACACACGAAGAAGAAGCACGCGAGCCAGATGCGCATGGATTTGAAACGCACGGATCCGAAGTGTATGGATCAAAACTGTGTGAATTCAACGTGTGCGAAGTCGGAACATACGAGTCCGCATCGTCTATAGTCGATAGACCCGCCTGCGCCATGCTGCTTTGCGAGCCGCTATATGCTGTGCAGCCCTGCATTCGATCGCCGTGCGAGGTTGACCTGCTCTCACTCAGCGCATCCGGCCACAGCTCTCCGATCATGCCGCAGAGCACATCCGCTGCGATCACGATCGCAAATATCAGCGCGCCGTAAACAAGCAGTTTTTCCGGACTGATCTTATATACTGTCGACGTCGCGATCCGGCTCAGGCTAATACACACGATGCCTGCCGATGCTGCGATCAGGCCAACCTGCCAGACTCTGAAACGCACCTTTCCCGCGACTGGAAAGAACAGCGCGCATACCAGTACCGCCGCCATGTCGCCCCACGGATCGTAGCCTTTCAGCAGGTACGGAGCTATCGCTGCTGCAGCCGGCACCGCTATCAATGCATTCAGCGTTTTCCTCGCAGCAAGATAAGCAGTCATCGCCACCGCAGCCGGGAAAAATCCGTCCATCACTGTACCATGGCTTACAACGAGTGTGAACATCAGGATCGCCAGCCCGTGAACGATTTTCACCCTTGTCTTTGTTCTATTCTTTTTAGCAAAATCAAAAGCACTTGCTTTAGTCGTGTTTTCCATAAAAAATCTCCATTCCCAATACAGGTGCATTATACAGCATGTCCCTCATCGAAAATTGTCAGATTCTCTGTTCTCAGGTGAAGGTTTAGTGATTTTTTCTTGATTTGACAAGATAGAGTATAAAAGTCGTGGCTGCAGGATCGCTGCAGAAGTTGCAGACATCTGCCCGATCAAAAAAATGATCAAAAATGCGGTTTATAGAGGCGCGGTTTATACCTGTATCTAGAAAAGTGCAGTCAATGAGTATAAGCTTCTTCCGCGTATCAAGAGGCAACTAAGCTTCTTTTATACTCATTATCAATAAACTGAATAGATTTTACTAAAATATCGTATCTCGAATGGTCTCTGCGTAACTGCTGGCGCTCTGCTGCATGTATGCGGCCGGAACTTTTATACCTAAATACATGCAAACTGTACGATATTACTAAAATCTCAGCTTTCAGGCACGCCTGCGCTTTGCATCCTGATGCCAGTACGGCGCCAGGCGAAAAAAGTAAATTTTTCCCATCGCTTCGTATTGACATTTTGTATAATTAATGTTAAATTATGTAAAATACACCCCGCACCCCCACACAAATGGAGAGGATTATGGATTATATAGAAGCAACAAAAAATGATTTAAAGGTAGAAAAAGAACTGATCGAGCTGTATGGCGGCTTGCTGGAATCACTGCCGGAGGGGCGCCTCGTGACTAAGCTCGTATACGGCAATCGTTATTATTACCGCATATTGCCTGGCACGCAGAAACAGGTATACATAAGCATACGCGACCATCATCTGATCCAGGCGCTGAAGACGCGAAAATATATGGAGGCCGCGTTGAAGATCCTGAAAGAAAATGTGAAGTTCCAGGAAAGGATGATAAAAAAATATGCGCCTTACGGCGAGAAAGATATACTTTCTAAAATCGGTAAAGTATACCAGCCTGACATGACTGGCACGGACAACACTGCCACAGGCAAATATCAGTCCTGTCAAACCGGCGGTGACAGGCATCATCGCCGGCCTTGCCCGACCAGCGATGCAATGCATGACAGTCTGCACCATCAGGCCAACGGCGATGGCAGCCAGTCTTCCCTGGATTTCAAGGCAGACAAATTGATACATAAAACCTCCTTCGGGCTGATGGTGCGTTCTAAATCCGAAGCCATAATCTCAGAATTCCTTAACAAGAACGGAA
This sequence comes from Bacteroidaceae bacterium, assembly GCA_963619345.1. Taxonomy (GTDB): domain Bacteria; phylum Bacillota; class Clostridia; order Peptostreptococcales; family Anaerovoracaceae; genus Lentihominibacter. The sequence goes on along the minus strand of CAVEWO010000259.1, from coordinate 977 downwards.
TAGAATTCGCATATGAAGAACCTCTTTATCTGCGTGATGCTGACGGCAGAACAACTGTAAGATATCCTGATTTTACGCTGTACCTTGCCAATGGGAGGATCATATACTGGGAACATCTCGGTATGCTCAAAGATGAGGGCTACCGCGAATCCGTATGGAAAAAATTTGTGCTTTATTATTCAAACGATATCGTACCGGGATCGAATCTTATCATAACATGTGACAGCGGCACCGGAGGCATAGATATCGCAGCGATAATACAGATCATCGAATCTTTGAAATGAAGAAGGCGGACTGTGGACGTCCTCAGTCACGACGCAAGCGCTGTGAGCAAAGGCAGTCGGCAAGAAGAAAGGCGCTCGGCAGGAGCAAAGGCGTTCGGCAGGAGCAAAGACGCTCGGCAGGAAGAAATGCGCTCAGCAGGAAGAAAGGCGCTCGGGGCCGCCAGTTATCCTGCCGGCCCTCCTTGATTGACCGCTGCGGATCATTCGGTTGCCCCGTTTTCCTGCGGCAGTTCGGGCATTTCGGTTTTACAGTTACCCGGTTATACACTTATCCCGCTGCTCAGTTGGCCTGCTGCCCGACTTTCAGGTTACCTTGGTTATCGGCTATTCGGTTATCCCGTAAAAACGCATCGCGTTTTCCTTTGTCTTTGCTGCGACATCTTCCAGACTCAGCCCTTTGATCTCTGCGACTTTTCTCGCAGTGTACTCCACCTTGGAAGGATCGTTTTTCCTGCCGCGGAAAGGCTCCGGCGTCAGGTACGGGGAGTCTGTCTCGACAAGCAGAAAATCCAGCGGCAGCTCTGCAACTACACCTGCAGTCTTCCTGTTGTTTTTGTATGTAACCGGGCCGGCGATCGAAATCGTCGCACCGAGCTTCACGTACTGACTGCCGAGCTCGGCACTTCCCGAAAAGCAGTGCAGAAGCACACGTGCATCTTTGCATGTGCCCGGCTGCTTCGACACATATCCGGT
>CAVEWO010000258.1:0-3079 GCA_963619345.1 Bacteroidaceae bacterium | reverse complement strand
CGCCCACGACCATTTTACCTCACGATTCATGATGATCGGCAGCAATGCACCCGCCGGAAACAATAGTATGCAGTTCAGAAGGTTCTCTTTCAGCAGTTGCCTGTCATGATATCGGATAATATCTCTCCACGACCAGAACGGAATCAGTTCATACTGCCTGACTGAACCTGTCCGCGTAAATACCGTCGAACCAAACACGATTCCGAGAAAGATTACCTCCGCCAGGATTGCCAACGCCTGAATCTTATTTATTTTACCATTTACAGATTTCTTTCAAAAATTCCTACTAAAGAGAACGATATTTAACTGTATATTACGGTTAGATAGTGCAGCCTTTTCAGAAATTCAGAGCACCTAAATCCGGTATTTCAGTGCAGGCATTTCCGCTCTACAGTGCAATCTTCTATAATGAATCCATACACATGAAGATGTGTAAATTCACTATAGGAGGTCGATAACCATGATCGATTATCGAGAGATCATCAGGCTGAAAAGTCTGAAATTCAGCAATGTAGCTATTGCTAACAGCTTATGCTGTTCCCGCAACACAGTTTCTGAAGCACTCAAACTCGCAGAAACACATTCCCTCGGATGGCCTATCCCGGATACACTGACAAACAATGACATTGAGCATCTGTTCTATCCGGGCAGAGGTACAAATGATGGAAGAAGACTCCCGGATTATGAGTATGTCTACAACGAACTTGCCAAACCGGGAGTCACCCTTTCCCTTTTATGGGCAGAATACTGTGCTAAATGCGAAGCAGAACACACGATCCCTTACCAGCATACACAATTCAATGAAAAATACCATGCTTATGCTGCATCAAAGAAAGCAACCCTGCGGATCAAACGTAAACCGGGAGAAACCATGGAAGTTGACTGGATCGGTGATACACTTAAAGTGTATGATGCCGCCAGCTGCTGTGAAATACCAGCATACATTTTTGTTGCTGTCCTTCCATGCAGTCTATACGGATATGCAGAAGCTTTTCCGGATATGAAGTCTAATCATTGGATAGAGGCACATGTACACGCCTATTCTTTCTTTGGTGGAGTGACCCGTATCCTTGTTCCAGATAATCTCAAAACTGGTGTGATCAAAAATACAAGGACAGAACTCATCCTTAACCGCTCTTACCATGAAATGGCAGAGTATTATGGAACAGCGATCATTCCTGCCAGACCTGTAAAGCCGAAAGATAAACCGAATGCGGAAGGTACTGTAAAAGTGCTGGAAACATGGATACTGGCAGCACTTCGCAACCGGAAATTTTTTACTTTTCAAGAACTAAATAAGGCCATCCATGAAAAGCTGGAAGAGTTCAATGCAAAACCTTTTCAGAAAAAGAAAGGAAGCCGGTTATCCGCTTTTATCGAAGAAGAAAAGGACTTCCTCATGCCGTTACCTGCTTCCCCATATGAAACAGCCGTCTGGTCAACTGCCACCATACAGCCTGATTATCTCATAACTGTTGGGGATTGCAGGTATTCCGTCCCATATGAATTCATCGGTAAAAAAGTAGATATCCGTACTACTGAAAACAGCATTGAGATCTTCTACCATAACCATCGCATAGCATCCCATGTACGAAAAATGTATTCAGCAGAACCGGTCTACATACCGGAACATATGCCCGAAAATCATCGGCGATTTCTGGAATACAACACGGAAAGCTTTCTCGACTGGGGAAAAAACATGGGACACTCTACACTCCTTGTTGTAAAACATTTCCTGTATATGCACAAAGTAGAACAGCAGGGATACAAATCCTGCGCATCACTGATGAAACTTGCTGACCGCTATGGTACAGAACGTCTGGAGAATGCATGTGCAAAAGCACTCAGTTACACACCGAGTCCCAGCCTGAAGAATATCAGTACGATTCTCAAAAATGGTCAGGATAAAGTTGCGCTGACAACGGATCCGGTTCGTGCATCCAGTAAAGAAAGCTCTAAATATGGCATTACCAGGGGAGCCTCTTATTACGGAGGAGGTGACCGCTCATGATCCGACAGTCAACAATAGATAAACTCCATGAAATGCGGCTGTCTGCTATGGCAGATGCATTTGAAAACCAGTGTGCTGATGCTGCTACATATCAAAACCTGTCTTTTGAGGACCGTTTTGGCATGCTGGTAGACAGGGAATGGGAGAAGCGTAAAAACTCAAAGCTTCAAAAACTTATCCGCAATGCCGGATTCAGATATCCGAATGCCAGTGTAGAAGCGATTGAATATCATCCAGACAGGAACCTGGATAAAGGACAGATGCTTGAATTTTCAACCTGCCGTTATATAGCAGACGATCATCATATCATACTGAAAGGTGCATCCGGAAATGGAAAAACTTATATAGCATGCGCATTGGGCATCGCTGCATGTAGAAACTTTATCAAAGTACGCTATATCCGCCTTCCGGATCTTTTAAACGAACTTGCGATCGCACATGGTGATGGTACATTGAAAAAAGTGATCAATGCTTATCAGAAGATCGATCTTTTGATCCTGGATGAGTTCCTGCTGAGTCCTGTTTCCAGTGAACAGACCAGGGAATTATTGGAGATCATCGAAGCACGCAGTATAAGAGGATCTGTTATTTTCTGCACACAGTTCGAACCTGCCGGCTGGTACAGCCGGATAGGGAATGAATGCGATGCTACAATCTGTGAAGCCATTATTGACCGGATCGTTCATAATTCTTATCAGGTAATGATCGATGGCCGTGTATCTATGAGGGAACGCCATGGAATAAAGGCTTCCCAGAAGGGAGTGGCCAATGAATGATCACTGTACTTTCTGTAAAGAGCATAAATGTATTAAATGGGCCGACTATGAGTTACTCCGCTGTGAATTAGAAGAGGCGAATGAGGTATGCCATGGTAATTGGATGGAAATCCAACATCAGCGGGAATACATCGTCCAGTTACAGGAATTACTTACCAGACATGGAATAGCAGTTCCGCCTGAGTACTAAACAGACAATTGCACTCTGCTCCGGAAAGGTATGCTTTACTTTTCCGGAAAAGGGTGCTCTGAATTTCCGAAAAAGGTGCTCATTTTAATCGGAATACTCAAT
>CAVEWO010000257.1:0-3080 GCA_963619345.1 Bacteroidaceae bacterium | reverse complement strand
CCGGGAGGATGTCGCGAACTGCGGAGCAAGTGCCGTCATATGCAGAGCGAGTGCCGTCATGTGCTGCGATCACGCACATCGTCAATAAACGATCAGCACGACATTTCACATGAAATCACTTTTCGCCTTATTCAGGCTTTTATTTTATTCGGGACTTTATTTAGGCTTATACATCTCTCTTTTTAGCTGCGTGAAATCGTTGCTCGAAAGCGGCGTCTTCTCAACGCAGTATACCGGCATCTGGCGCTTTGCAAGCTCTTTGAAATACGGGATCGGAGGTACGCACATCTCTGCTCCGAACGCACCACGTTCCGTGATCTCACCGTTGTATATCATCTGTGCAACGATCGACGGAGGCACGCCTGTGTCAAGAGCGCCGGCCATGAAGCCCCATTTTTCACTTGTGCGGATCACACATTCCACGGCGATCTCCTTCTCTATACCGTCCTTCGTGCCGGTGACCTCAGCTCTCAGCACATCGCAGTCGTTCAACTCTCCATCATTGCTGCCGTCGTAACGTTCCAGATACCTGTTCACCACCGATACCATTGTACGCAGCGGGTTAACCTCCTGCCCCGCCGCCAGAACCGGCTCCTCCGATGCAAACCCCAGATCTGCCAGGAAGCTGATCCTTTCCTCGAATCCGGCAGGCAGCGAGAGTTTGAAGCTGGCGTTCTTTATACCTTTATCTCTGAAAGAACTTGCAAACTGCACGGGTTCTGAGTGTATGCAGTAAAATGCATCGGCTGTGCCTATCGGTTCGGAGAATGCGATCGTTTCCTTGCCGCTGCCGGCAGGTACAGGCATGAGTTCTCCGTCTCTGAGGATCCATGGTTCCAGCGTATGCTCTTCCATCACAGTGAGCAGCGAGTACGGTATCCCTATCACGGCATCGGTTTTTGTAAAATCGCCGCACGCGCATATCGCCTTGGCTTCTTCGATCGTGTCGAGCTGGCTTGCGGCATAGCCTGCCATGACGTTCATCGTGCCCGGAGTACTTCCCATTCCAAGCACAGCCGTCAGGCCTGCTTCCTTGAACTTGTCGTTCAGTTCAAGCTGTTTCTTAGTCACGTGGAAAAGTCCGCCGAGATCTATATAGTGCGCATGGACCTCGAGGCATGCGTTCATGATATCTATATTCCAGTTGTACTGTACACAGTTGAGCACAACGTCAGCGCCACTGATCACTTCTATCAGCTTATCGTGATCGCGCACATCGAGCTGCACAGCCTTGAGACCGAACTTATCAGCGACATCCTTTGCTTTTGCAAAATCATAATCCGCTATCACGATCTCCTTTTCACCTGGGCTCAACTCTTTGTCACACAGATCCGTGCAGCATATATTGCCCTGCAGCCCTGCTCCTAAAATAACCAGTTTCATCATATCAAAATTCTCCTTTCATATGTTTGTCGGCGATAAGCCGACATTCAGGTTACACCCTCGCGGGGGTTCATATATCTTTCGGCCGCAGGCCGATTTTAGTACCATGATCCCGACGCCTTTACATACTATCCGGCACTGCTCAGGCCATACGGCCGCACACCTGTGCCGTGTAAAAACTCCGGCCCGGCCCCTCTCAGACAGTTGCGAACCCTGCTATCAGATATCCTATTATCGCAAGCCCCGCCCCTATCAGCGCATACGGGATCTGCGTCAGCGCATGATCCATATTTTCGATGCCAGCCGCCGATGATGACAGTACAGTCGCATCGGAATAGAAACATGCATGGGCTCCGAACGTTGCCGAAGACAGGATCGCTGCCACAGTGATCAGCGGGTCAGCGCCTACCGCAGCTCCCAGCGGAACTATGATCGGTATGGTCACTGCCGGTACGCCCCAGCAGCTCCCCGTAACGAATGACAGGCATGACACGATGACAAATGCCACTGCAGGCAGTATTCCCGGCGTAACATACGGCGCCACCGACTCGATGATGAACTCTGACATTCCTATAGCTGCGAGCACTTTCTGCAGAGTAAGCGCCGAAATTATGATCGCGAACATCAGAAACATATCAGCAAATCCGGTCATGAACGCATCCGAAAAATCACTGAACGTGATCCTTTTCCTTACCATGTACATAACCGTCGCCACCACTGTGCCTATAACTACTCCCGTAAGCAGATCCATGTCGAAGTACAGCGTGCCTGCGATCAGCGCCGCCATAGGGATGATGAAATCCCATATGCTCGCTGCATTGTCAGGATCATAGTCTTCGTCCATATTGAATTTCCTGCTTCCCTCGTTATATGTCATTCCCGTTTCAGCCGTTCTCGCATAAGCCTTTTTCATTGCTCCGATCTTAGGTATCACCCCGAAGATCACCAGCGGGACTATCGCTGTAGCCGCCATCGCATAGAACGAAAACGGTATCGTCTTTATAAATATATCCATTCCATTTCCCAGATGTGCGAGTGTCGGCTCTTCAGCCAGCATACTTGCCCAGTAGACCGCCTGAGTCGAGATCGGGATCAGCATACATACCGGAACGCCGGTCGAATCGATGATATATGCCAGCATCTCCCTCGGCGTCTTCTGCTGATCACAGACAGTTCTCATGGCATTGCCTATCGTCAGTACATTGAGATATTCATCTACAAAAATGACGATCCCCAGCAGCCATGCGATAAACATTGACTTGTTTCCACTTTTAGAGTACTTCAGTACGAATTTCGTAAACCCTGACGTTGCTTTGGCCTTTCGCATTATAGCGATAAACGATCCAAATATACCTACAGTCAGGATCACCCATATGTTGCCCGTATCCGACATAGTCTCGTACACAAAACCGAGGTACCCTTCGAAAAACCCTTTGCCGTAAGCGATTATGCAGCCTACTATACCTCCAAGAACAAGAGCTTCGAACGTCTTCTTCGTGATCAGCGCGAAAACTATGATCAGGATCGGCGGCAGTAACGTGATGATACCTAAATTATCCATGTCAACCCTCCTTTTATCCAAATTTTCGGGCTTGTGCCAAAGCCCGGGGCCCATAAATCAACAACAACATGCGCACGCCACCATATACTGCAAAACCGCTGCCAGACCTGCCCGGTATACACAGAGACAGGTCCTC
>CAVEWO010000256.1:0-3148 GCA_963619345.1 Bacteroidaceae bacterium | reverse complement strand
ATACAGAACTGAACTACGAAGAATTACTGAAAACACACAGGCGAAACCTGCACATGATACCGGAGCTTGACCGCGACCTGCCGGAAACGAAGAAATACCTGCTTTCCGTGCTCGAACAGCTGAACTGCAGACTCACATTCCTCTGCGGATCAGGCATCTGCGCATATTTCGACAAAGGACAGAAAGAAACGTACGCATTCCGCGCAGATATGGACGGACTGCCGGTCCATGAGACGAACACGTGCAGCTACCGTTCCACACACGACAACAAGATGCACGCCTGCGGGCACGACGGACACATGGCGATGGTCCTGACCCTCGGGCAGTACGTGAACACCCTCGACGAACTGAAATGCAACGTGCTGCTGATCTTCCAGCCTGCTGAGGAGACGCTCGGCGGCGCCAAGGAGATATGCCAGAGCGGCATCTTTACAACATATAATGTAACAAAAGTCTTCGGCATACACATGTGGCCGTTCATCGACGCGGGAAAGATCGCATCCAGACCGCACGCGCTGATGCCAAAATCAGCCGAGATCAACATCGACATATACGGCAAAGCCGCACACGGCACAGCGCCTTACGAAGGCATCGATGCGCTTTACATAGGCACCGAATACCTCAGACGAGTTTATGCAAAGCACGCACAGCTCCCGGGTGCAGTACCGCGATTCCCTGAAGGGGTCGGCGATCTGCCGCGCGCACCGCAGAATGAGCCGGAAGATAAAACTATCATCCACATCGGCAAGATGGTCAGCGGCTACGCCAGAAACATAGTCTCCGACTACACGCATTTTCTCGGCACGGTCCGCGCATTCAGCGAAGAGAATTTCAATATGATAATAAACCTGCTCAGGAGCACGCTCACCGAGATAGCAGACGAGTACGGCTGCAGCACCGAGTTTTCAAACAGCGAAGGCTATCCGCCTGTGATCAACGACGTCGATCTTTACAATGAGATACTTCCGGTGCTCAGAGAACTGCCCGGCGGATACGAGGAATTCGCAGAGCCGCTCGTGATCTCAGAGGACTTCTCGTTCTACGGTCATTACGCGCCTGCGGTATTTTTCCTGCTCGGCACAGGCACAGGCATCCCTCTCCACAGCGTCGATTTCGACTTCAACGAGAAAGTGCTGCTGAGCGGTTTCGAGCTCTACAGGCGCATACTCGCATAGTCCCGGCCGGCCGCCGCGCCGCACCAACATAAAATCAAAAGGAGGATCCGGTGTACAGGATATTCATCGTCGAAGACGACGAAACAATAGCATATTCGATCGCGGAAAGGCTCACGAGCTGGGGCTTCGAGGCGAAAGTCTGCACGGACTTCAGAGACGTGCTTTCCCAGACCATCGCGCTGGATCCCCACCTCGTGCTGATGGACATATCTCTGCCGTTTTTCAACGGTTACCACTGGTGCCGCGAGATCCGCAGGGTATCCGAAGTTCCCGTCATGTTCATATCTTCTGCCGGAGACAACATGAACATCGTGATGGCGATCAACATGGGCGCCGACGATTTCGTCGCTAAACCTTTCGACATGGACATGCTTCTCGCCAAGATCCAGGCGCTCCTTCGCAGGACATACGACTTCACCGCGAGCCGCCCCGCCGTGCTGCAGCACAACGGCGTGATCCTCAACAGCTCCGCATGCAGCGTCTCGTTCGAGGACCGCAAGCTGGAGCTTTCCAAAAACGAGAACAAGATACTCACGATACTCATGGAAAGCAAAGGGCAGGTCGTCACGCGCGACACGCTCATGAACAAGCTGTGGGAGACCGACTGCTTCGTGGATGAGAACACGCTGTCTGTCAACATCACGCGCCTGCGAAAGGCACTGGCGTCCATCGGGATCACCGACCTGATAAAGACCAAAAAAGGAATGGGGTATATAATAAAATGAAAAACAACATAAGATCCATCGTCATCCGGACATACATCCGCAACCGACTGTCCCGGATCATACGCTTCTGCCTCTTTTCGCTGATCTTTGCAGGAGTGTTTTTTCTTTATGATGCAAATACCGACGCTGTGCTGTATGCGGCGCTGATATGTGCCGTCATATGTGTATTTTACGCGATATATGATTTTTCTTCATATTATAAAAAGCTGAGCGCGCTCCTGCGCGCCGCTGACGTGATCACCGAGTCGCTCGACTCCCTGCCCCGCCCCGAAAACGCTGTCGACCGCGCATACACAGACCTGATCCGCAGGCTTTACAAAGACCGCAATGCAGTGATCGCCGAAAGCACGGGATCGCGGAATCAGATGCAGGACTACTATGCGATGTGGGTCCACCAGATCAAAGTGCCGATCTCCGCGATGCACATGCTGCTGCAGGATCAGGAAAAAAGCTCGCCGATGAATGTCCAGCTGTTCAAGATCGAGCAGTACGTCAGCATGGCGCTCTCGTATGTCAGGCTCGAGTCCGAACAGACGGACTACGTGATAAAACAATACAGCCTGGACTCCATCGTGAAACAGTCGGTCCGCAAATACGCGCCGCTTTTCATTTCCAAAAAAATACGGCTCGACATCGAAGATACCGATCTTATCGTCAACACCGACGAAAAATGGCTCGGCTTCGTGATAGGACAGATCCTGTCGAACTCTCTGAAATACACGAGCAGCGGCAGCATTTCCATATCATATGAATCCCCGAAAACGCTCGTCATCAGCGACACGGGCATCGGGATCGCGCCGGAAGATATCCCGCGGATCGGCGAAAAAGGCTTCACCGGCTACAACGGCCGCACTTTCAGAAAATCCACCGGGCTCGGTCTGTATCTGTGCAAAGAGATACTGACGCGGCTTTCACACACGATGGCGATCAGCTCGGAAGTCGGCAAAGGCACGACCGTGAAGATCGACCTGCAGACATACGAGATCACACCCGAATGATCCCGGCCCGCCGAGGCCGCGGCACGACTGCCATCCGAATCTTCCGGCGAACATTACAAAAATGAAAGATACGACGCAGCGATTGTAAGACAGATGAATGGCTGCGTCTTTTTTAATCTGTTACCCTTGATACATGATAGATCAACAGAATTCAAGGAGGCATAAATATGACTGTTTTACTCGAAGTAAAAGGCCTGCAGAAAGTGTACACCACACGATTCAGCGGCAGCAGCGTGACGGCTCTCAGGAA
>CAVEWO010000255.1:0-3158 GCA_963619345.1 Bacteroidaceae bacterium | reverse complement strand
ATCATGGTGCGCTGGGATGCGCATGATGCGCACCGCACCGCTGAGGTCGGGAACGAATGCGCCGGCCGGCAGCCCCAGCTCCGGCCGGTTCCACAGAATGACCGCAAAACGAATCCGCAGGGTCCACAAGACGATGGGAACCCGATCGTGATCCGTCTTTCCACAAACAAATACTTCCTGCCGACAGACGAACGCAACCTCGCATACAAGGCTGCCGCTCTGATGGCCGAAAAATACGCGGGAGACCGCCGGGGCACGATCATAATAGATATAAAGAAGCGCATACCTGTAGCCGCAGGGCTCGCAGGCGGCAGCAGCAACGCAGCTGCCGTGATACACGCTGTCCGAAAGCTGTGGGATCTCGCCCTGCCGCTCTCAGAGCTATGTGCGACAGGAGCACAGCTTGGATCAGACGTGCCTTTCTGCATCATGGGCCAGGCCGCAGCCAACAAAGTGCTCAGAGCCGACTTTGCAGGCGATCCGCTCGCCTGCCACTGCGCACTCGCGACAGGCACTGGAACGGATCTGAAACCGCTGAAAGGCCTGCGGAGCCACCTCGTGCTTTCAAAACCCGCACTCAGCGTTTCCACAGCCAAGGTATATCAGGGCATCGATTCCGTGGATATCCCGCGACATCCAGATAATAATGCACTGATCCGCGGTCTCGAGACAGGATCTGTCGATCTTATCCGAAAAAATATGATCAATGTACTTGAAAATTACACATTAAAGCATTATCCTATAGTTATGTATACAAAGCACAAAATGCAGGAATCGTGCATTCCCGGAAGTGTACTCATGAGCGGGAGCGGTCCTACAGTCTTTGGTCTTTGCAGCAGCGCAGATGAGTCCAGGAAGATCTGCCGGAAAATGCTCAGAAAAAACAAAGAGAGCTTCTGGACACGGACTACCTGGTGAGCCGCAGCACTTCAGCGCATCCGCACAGCAGCGGACGACAGCCGCGGCAGCACTTTCATAAAAACAGAAATAATTTAGAAAAGGACTTTGACTATGTTGAACTTTGATATCCAGAATCATAAACCGCTTCGTGAAATGGTTTACGAAGAACTGAAAATGCAGATACTCACAGGAGCGATCGTACCGGGAACCAGAATGATGGAGGTAGAGCTGGCCAATCAGATCGGAGTCAGCAGGACGCCGATACGTGAAGCCATACGAAAGCTTGAAAAAGAAGGTCTCGTGGTGATTGAACCGCGAAGAGGAGCATACGCGTCACAGATCTCCACGAAAGATATGGTGGAGATCCTCGAAGTGCGCCAGAACATGGAAGGACTTGCAGCCTTTTTTGCAGCATCGAGAATGCAGCCGGAACAGCTGAACGACCTCAGGGAAGTTGCCGAAACATACAACAGAGCAGTCGCCGACGGAAACATGGAGGACATGATCACCTACGACACGCGTTTTCACCGAATCATCGTGGAGTCATGCAATAACAAGATCCTCGTACAGATGATCGAACAGCTCCAGGAGCTGGTCCTCAGATTTCGTTACATATATTACGATGACTTCAAGAGAGCCGAGAACATGCCGGAGGAACACCGTATGATACTCGAAGCGATCGCAAGCGGCGATGCCGACGCGGCCAGAGACGCTGCCGACGTGCATATCGCCAGACTCAAGGAACTCGTCATCAGAGAAAATGTACAGCCTAAAAGCATCCTCTAATGATGCGAGGATATGTAAAGTCTGCAGTCTCACGGTCTGCAGGCTTTTTTCATGCAAAGCCGCACTGCCCGCGAATATTTCACAGACCTCGTGAATATTATTTATCAGAAAAATAATATCAGCCATCAGCAAGGAGGTCGCAACACATGAATAATATATCGCCCTATGACAATATTCCCGTAAACGGAGGAAATCCCGATCCTGATAGCTCGGCCGGGCAGGATCAGCTACATTATGTCGACGTGCCTGTAGAAAATATAGCGTCCGAAAATACGTATGCATCGCCGGAAGTCGCAATGCCTGAACTTCCCGACCATTACGATACTGCCGCCACAGCCGGCACAGAGCAGGAAAGCACTCCCTCTCCGCCTCAGGACAAAATCAGCCATCCGCAGGAAACTGTGATCCCGGCCTCAAGCGCCGGACCACAACCCGAAGCATCGCCGGCAACTCCTGCAGCCGGCACCGTCATCCAACACAGCGATATCCCGCCAGTCAGCACCACTGTACGCCCGGCAGCCGCATCACCATCCGACACTGCTGTCTTCGTCCCTGCCGCTTCACTTTCAAACGACTCTGCCACGACGCTTAAAACCCTGGACGCTATCAGAGAATACACCCTGCCTTTTGAAGAAACGCTGCTCGTGCCTGACACGATGCCCGATATCGGCGAGATACTGTTCTCCGAAGGAGCCTTCCATCCGGACCACTCCTCGCGAACCGCAGCAGGAAACACCGGTACAGTTTCCGGCGAGATCATCCTGCACACTGCCTACAGCCCTGCAGAGACGGCCTCATCCCCTGTCGGCGTCATAAGATCAGCCGTTTCATTCAAGTCTGACATTTCCGATATCCGGCATGACACTGCAGACACTTCTGCAGCATCATCATGCACGTTCGACATCGGTCCGGTTACTGCCGAGCTCTTGAACGAGCGCAAATTTACAGTTAAAGGATATGTAAAGGTGCGCGTCACTGTCATAACAGCAAAAGAGCTCTCGCTCCACAAGGAAAACAGCGATCCTGATCTCATACTGAAAAACGAACAGTTCAGCGCATCCGAGCTCATATTCGAAGCCGCCGAAACGACTGAGATCACTCAGGAGATAAACCTGCACGAAGATCAGCCGGAACCCGTGAAGATCCTGAAAGAGAGCTTTTCCATAGTCGAAAACCACAGACAGATCACATCGGGGAAACTTGTGATAAACGGCACGATCCTTTCCGAGATCCTCTGCCTCGGTCTCGAAGACCACGAAAACACGCTCTGCTGCCTGAGGAACAAAACAGATTTCACACAGTTCATAGCGGCAGACAACGATCTCGACAGCGACCTGATAGACATATCGTTTGCCGGCGATGACCTGAAAGCATCCGTAGAGACCAGGAGCCAGATCATGATAACAGGCTCTGTGACCTCGTTGGTGCACGGCTACCGCACACGACCGATACCCGTTATATCAGACGCATAC
>CAVEWO010000254.1:0-3166 GCA_963619345.1 Bacteroidaceae bacterium | reverse complement strand
GTGTTAGTCAACTGTCCGGAATTCTGCTTTTCATATATCGGACCGAGAAAAATCGGCGCGATAGTTACACTTGCGAACTTCAAACTGTCATCAGGAGAATTGTCACTGCTGATCAACCACAACAAACCAAAGGTAGTGATCTATGCGGCAGAAGTCGCAGAAATGGTGACGGAAGCTATCGGCATGGCGGAGCACAAGCCGGTAAACGCAGTGATGGCAGACAACCTGGAGAATATACCTGTTCCTGAAGGCCACATCGCATACGATGAGTATGTAAACGGCAAGTCAGAGCAGAATCCGGTGAAAGATTTCACGCCGCACATTTACGATGAAGTAGTAAGGATGTGTACCAGCGGTACATCGTCGCTTCCTAAGAGCGTTCCGCTAAACGATATAAACGAAGTGCTGTCGGCTCACGACGCCATCATGCACTACCCGCTCAACAACCGTGATGTCTGCATGAACATGACACCGCTGTTCCACAGAGGCGGCAGCCATTCCGGCGGCACATGCCCGACATTTTTCGTAGGTGCTGCGCTGGTGCTGATGAGGACCTTCTCGCCGAGAACGACTCTGCAGTATGTGGAAAAGTACGGGATCACGTACCTCACGGGTTCCCCTGCAACGCTTGAGATGCTCTCGCACGTACAGGAAAAGACGCCGTTTGATCTTTCCAGACTCAGAGGGATCGTCACGATGGGAGCACCGCTTGAAAAATCGGCATGCAAGAGATTCCTGGAAGTATTGACCCCGAACATCCTGAACGGATACGGCACAACGGAGACATTCTGGAACTCATTCCTCAGGCCTTACGATCTGCCGGAATACGCAGGCTCCGTCGGCGGCAGCTGCATCGACGACGAAGTGAGGATAGTCAAGGTTTACGATGGACACAAGGCAGAGCCGGACGAACTGGTGCCGATGGACAATGAGACGGTAGGCGAGATCATCATCCGTTCACCTGGAAAGTCGACATACAGCTACTACAACAACCCGGAGGAAGAAAAGAAAAAATTCTACAAAGGCTGGATGTACACGGCAGACCTCGGCTGCTGGGACGAGAATCTTTACGTGACTGTAAACGGCAGAAAGGATGACATGATCGTGAGCTCCGCAGAGAACATCTATCCGACTCAGATAGAAGAAATACTCAACGAGTTCGACAAGGTAGCTGATTCTATTGTAACGGCCGTGCCGGATAAGGTGCGCGGACAGGCCGCCGTGGCATACGTAGTTGCAAAGGATCCGTCGCTGACGATTGCTGAGCTTTCACAGTACTGCAGTGACCATCCGATGCTTTCCGCATATAAGAAGCCGAGATGGTTCGCTATCGTGGACGAGCTGCCGCATACCGCGACCGGCAAGAAGATCCATTACATCATGAGAGAAAGAGCAGAAGAAGACCTCAGGAACGGGCTTCTCAAGAGAAAATAGACAGCACTGCTGCGTGCAGACCGGATGCCGCGGCCGGACTCCGGATGTCACGGCCGGGCATTACGTCACAGCCGGATCGGATGTCAAGGCCGGGCATTATATTGCGGCCGGGCAGGTGCAGCGGTTAGACTGCCGAGGCGTCCGCGCGCATCTGACGATCCGGCCGGCAGAAACATTCCGCGATCAGAAGGAGATGACACATAAAATGTGGGAATACAGAAGAAGAGTGCGATATTACGAAACCGACAGGATGGGAGTCGTGCATCATTCGAATTACCTGAGGTTTCTCGAAGATGCGCGTATGGACTGGATACGCGACCATATCATAACATACAGCGAAATGGAAAAAATGGGGATCATCATCCCTGTTGTCAGCGCGACCGGCAATTTCAAGTCTTTCCTGAGATATGACGACGAATTCGCGGTGCGTATCTTTCCTGTAAAGTTCACAGGGGTTCGGATTCGCCTGCGATATGAAGTGTACAATACGGAGACAGGCGTGCTCTGCTACGACGGAGAGAGCGAGCACTACCTGGCTGAGGACGGCGATTACAGACCGATGTCGATCAAGCGAAAGTATCCTGAGCTTTACAAGGCATTCCGCAGGGCAATGAACGAAGCCGCCAGGGATTCGAAGAAGAAATGATCATTGCACAGATCAGAAAAGCAAAATACCGGGGATATCCGTAAAGGGTATTCACCGGTATTTTGCTTTGCAATTACTTATATTAAAATCTGAATTTCGTTGTTTTATGCGTCCTGGCTGACCTCACCGGCTTTATTGCCTTCGCCGGTTCCGCCGGTTTCTTTCAGCATCGCCATGAATTCTTCACCTGTGATAGTTTCCTTTTCATACAGGAACTGTGCGAGCTTATCCAGGCTGCTGCGGTTTTCGAGCAGTATCTTCCTGGCTTTTTCATGCTGCTGTTTTACGAGCTGCACGACTTTCTTGTCGATCTCGTTCTGAGTATCAGCGGAGCATGCTAGTGAAGCGTCGCCTCCGAGATACTGGTTGTTCACGACTTCCATTGCGACCATGTCGAATTCTTCGCTCATGCCGTATCTTGCGATCATAGCGCGGGCCAGTTTAGTCGCCTGCTCGATGTCATTTGCGGCGCCGGTCGTTATTTCATTGAACACCACTTCTTCGGCAGCACGCCCGCCGGTGAAAGTAGCGATCTTGTTTTCTATTTCCTGTTTGCTCATCAGGTACTTGTCATCCTGTTCCACCTGCAGAGTATATCCCAGAGCACCGGAAGTTCTCGGGATGATCGTGATCTTCTGTACAGGTGCGGTGTGCGTCTGCATCGCTGCAACCAGAGCATGTCCGATCTCGTGATATGCCACGACCTTCTTTTCCTTGTCGGAAAGCACTGCGTTTTTCTTCTGATATCCTGCGATAACAGTCTCGATGCTTTCCTCCAGATCCTCCTGGCTTACTAAGCTGCGGCCGTCACGTACAGCGCGGAGTGCTGCTTCATTGATGATATTTGCCAGCTCGGCACCCGAAGCACCTGAAGCCATCCTCGCGATAGTGTGATAATCCACATCGGGCGCAGCTTTGATCTTCCTTGCATGTACCTTGAGTATCGCTTCTCTTCCCAGCAGATCAGGCAGTTCCACAGGGATGCGCCTGTCGAATCTTCCGGGTCTTGTCAGCGCCGGATCCAGCGATTCAGGTCTGTTCGTGGCTGAGAGGATTATTACACCAGTGTTTTCCTCGAATCCATCC
>CAVEWO010000253.1:0-3170 GCA_963619345.1 Bacteroidaceae bacterium | reverse complement strand
AGAAGCCTAACTCAGCTCTGAGAAAAGTTGCGAGAGTTCGTCTTACTAACGGTATCGAAGTAACAGCATACATCCCTGGAATCGGACATAACCTTCAGGAGCACAGTGTTGTACTCATCAGAGGCGGAAGAGTCAAGGACCTGCCAGGTGTAAGATATCACATCGTAAGAGGAACATTAGACACTGCAGGTGTAGCAGACAGAAGACAGGCTAGATCCAAGTATGGAGCTAAGAGACCTAAGAAGTAGTAATCGGTAAATTTTAAGTGCCCTTTTTATGAATTGAACGGATCGGCGATCCGGAATATAGATAAATACAAGGGCACCGCGGAAACAGTATACGGAGTAAGACAGTGGTATCAGCTGCCCGAAGGAAAACCGCATACTGCTGACGAGTACCGACTTAAAATCAAACAAGGAGGGAAGAGACGTGCCAAGAAAAGGAAACGTACCAAAGCGAGAAGTTCTTCCAGATCCGGTATACGGAAGTGTTGTAGTTACGAAACTTATCAATAGTGTTATGCTGGATGGAAAGAAGGGAGTCGCTCAGAAAATCGTTTATGATGCTTTTGAAAAAGTAAAGAACGATACAGGCGAAGAACCTTTGGAAGTATTTGAAAAAGCTATGAACAACATCATGCCTGTTCTTGAAGTAAAAGCAAGACGTGTAGGTGGTGCAAACTACCAGGTTCCTATCGAAGTAAGAGCTGACAGACGTCAGACACTGGGACTCAGATGGCTTACTAAGTACACAAGAGCAAGAGGCGAAAAGACTATGTCAGACAGACTGGCAAAGGAACTTATTGATGCAGCAAATAATACAGGTGCATCAGTTAAGAAGAAAGAAGACACTCATAAGATGGCAGAAGCAAACAAGGCGTTTGCACACTATCGTTGGTAATCTTATGATTCGATTGACAGAAATATACAGAGCAGAAAGGAGGATAATATGTCAAAACGAAGTTTTCCGTTAGCAAAGACTAGAAATATTGGAATCATGGCACATATAGATGCCGGAAAAACGACTACCACGGAGAGAATACTGTTCTACACGGGAAGAACTCATAAGCTTGGCGAAACCCACGAGGGTGCGGCAACTATGGACTGGATGGAACAGGAGCAGGAGCGTGGTATCACAATTACCTCTGCTGCTACTACAGCCCAATGGAAAGATACCAGAATTAATATCATAGATACACCGGGACACGTGGATTTCACCGTAGAAGTAGAACGTTCACTCCGAGTATTAGATGGAGCCGTTACTGTACTTTGCGCAAAAGGTGGGGTGGAACCTCAGTCTGAAACTGTTTGGAGACAGGCAGAAAAGTATGGTGTTCCAAGAATGATATTCGTAAACAAGATGGATATCCTGGGAGCTGATTTCTTCAGGGTCGTAAACATGGTAAAGGATAGATTAAAAGCCAATGCTGTACCTATCCAGTTACCAATAGGTAAAGAAGACTCATTTATAGGAATCATCGACTTGGTAGAAATGAAAGCAGAGATATATAAGGATGACCTGGGCAAGGAGTTCGAGAAAACTGATATCCCTGCAGATCTTCAGGATCTGGCAGATGAATGGAGGGAATCTTTACTCGAGTCTGTTGCCGAAATGGATGAAGAGCTCATGATAAAATTCCTTGAAGGTGAGGAAATCACTGAAGCTGAAATCAAAAAGGTTATCAGAAAGGCCACTATTGCAGGGGAAATGATTCCTATGACATGTGGCTCGGCATATAGAAACAAGGGCGTACAGATGATGCTTGACGCAGTGCTTGATTATATGCCGTCACCGTTAGATATCCCGCCAATCAAGGGAATCGTACCGGGTACAGAAGGGGAAGAAGAAAGACCTGCAGATGACAATGGTCCATTCTCAGCTTTAGCCTTCAAGATCATGGCTGACCCGTTTGTGGGCAAGCTTGCATTCTTCAGAGTTTACTCAGGAACACTGGAATCAGGTTCCTATGTATATAACTCAACGAAAGGCAAGAAAGAGAGAGTAGGAAGAATACTTCAGATGCATGCCAACAAGAGAGAGGATATCGAAATGGTATACTCCGGTGATATTGCAGCTGCAGTAGGTCTTAAGGTAACTACTACAGGTGATACTCTCTGTGATGAAAAACATGAGATCGTATTAGAGTCAATGGAATTCCCTGATCCTGTAATAGAGATCGCTATTGAGCCTAAGACAAAGGCAGGACAGGAAAAAATGGGTATAGCTCTTGCAAAACTTGCAGAAGAAGACCCTACATTCAAGACTTATACAAACGAAGATACAGGTCAGACGATCATCGCCGGAATGGGCGAGCTGCATCTTGAAATCATCGTAGACAGACTCCTTAGAGAGTTTAAGGTAGAAGCCAATGTTGGTAAGCCACAGGTTTCATACAAAGAAACGATCACTTCAGAAGCAGATATCGATCACAAGTATGCAAAACAGTCAGGTGGTCGTGGTCAGTACGGACATGTTAAGATCAAGGTATATCCGAAAGAGCCGGGAGAAGGATTCGAATTCAAGAACTCCATCGTCGGCGGTGCTATTCCTAAGGAATATATACCGAAGATCGAAGAAGGAATCAAAGAAGCGATGCAGACTGGTCCAGTAGCTGGATATCAGGTTGTGGATGTTGGTGTAGAATTGTACGACGGTTCATATCATGAAGTCGACTCTTCAGAAATGGCATTCAAGATCGCTGCATCAATGGCATTCAGAGAAGCTGCTAAGAAAGCAAAACCTGTACTGCTTGAGCCTATATTTAAGGTTGAGGTTACTGTTCCTGAAGAATATATGGGAGATGTAATCGGAGACATCAGCTCAAGAAGAGGCAGAATCGAAGGATCAGACATGAACAACGGCGCAGTAGCTGTAAGAGGTTATGTACCATTGTCAGAGATGTTCGGATACGCTACAGACCTGCGTTCAAAGACACAGGGCAGAGGTGTATACGTTATGCAGTTTGACCACTTTGAAAAATTACCGGACAGCTTGCTTGATTCCATCAATAAGTAACGCTTCCATATCTGAAGCAGCATGACTGTTTCAGAGGAAGTCTTTTGATCCGCATGAGCGGATTTGAAAAGAGAGGAGAATAAAAATGGCAAAACAGAAGTTTGAAAGAACTAAACCGCATATCAATATCGGAACAATCGGTCACGTAGACCACG
>CAVEWO010000252.1:0-3176 GCA_963619345.1 Bacteroidaceae bacterium | reverse complement strand
TCGTTCATCCTTTCTGCTTCCAACCTGATATTCCTGAGCCACCTGCTTTCCGACGGATCGTCCTCGAGCGCCTCGCTGCTGGCGATTATCACCGAAAGCGGCGTCTTGAGTTCGTGCGACGCATCTGCTATGAAGCGTTTCTGCTGCTCGAAGCTCTCATTTACAGGTTTGATAATCCATCCAGTCAGCAGCTTCGCCACGATCAGCATCACCGTCTCAAGTACTGCAAATATCAGCACCGATGTCTCCAGCGAACTGTAAAGCGCAGCTTTTGCCCTGCTGTTGTCTGATATCGTCAGCGAACTGCCCTTTGCATATGCATAAGAATAATCCTCAGTGTACAGGTTTCCGATATGCAAAGCCGCAGGCGTTCCGTCTGCCAGTATTTTTTCTGCGGCCACAAGTATTTCGTCCTCTGACGAGCTGCTGCTGGAATGATTTATCACATCTTTTATGCCGTCGTTTTCATCCAGGAGGACCGTGTATATCACCGAATCCATAAATTTTATGTTTTCGTCAAGTGCTCCGCCATCAATGTTTGGAGGTTCCTCCGGCACCGCGTCTGATGCATCTGATGTGTCCGATGCATCCGTTGACATATCCGGTGCCAAGCCTGCTCCCGGATCCGCGCTGCTGTCATCTGACACATTTTCGGCATACGGCTCTGCCCCTTGTCCACTCTGAGCGGCAGTCCCGCTGTTTCCGCTGCCGATGTTGTCACGTCGTCCCGCATCGACGCGCTCCCCGCCGCTTACAGCCAGTTCGAGTGCGCTTTCCACGGAGGCTCGCTGATCACGATAGCCCCATATGTTGAAAATTGCGATAAAGCTGAGGGCGCTTACGGTCAGTATCACTGTGATCACAGCAAACACCTTATTTCTCAGACGCTTCATCCTTTACCTCCATCCTGTAGCCCAGGCCTCGCGCCGCTTTGATATTGACTGACGAGCCTATCGCCCTGAGCTTTTTCCTTACAAAGGACAGATATGCCTCGAGATTGTTCGACTCGATCTCGTTGTCCATGCCCCAGACTTTGTTGTATATCTGATCCTTGGAAAGAATCTGTCCGGGATTGTTCATGAAATACTCCATCAGCAGGAACTCCTTTCGCACCAGCTCCACATCATTGCCCGTCTTCTCACATCTGAGCTTTGATCTCGCTGTGTCCAGCTGCAGATCCCCGTACTCCAGTCTGGTGCTGCTTTTGTATTCCGAAGGGTCGCGGAGCTGTATGCTGACTCTCGCCATCAGTTCATCCATGTGAAAAGGCTTGGTGATGTAATCGTTCGCACCGTGTTCGAGCCCGTTGAGCTTGTCCTCCAGCATCGACCTTGCAGTCAGCATTATCACTTTGCTTGTTATCTTCGCCTTCCTTATCTCCCTCAATATCTCGAATCCGTTTTTCCCGGGCAGCATGACGTCAAGTATTATCAGATCGTATATCCCTGTCATCGCATTGTAAAGCCCCTCGTCTCCGTCATAGCAGACATCTGCCGTGAAATTTTCCCTTTGGAGCTTTGCTGCTGTTACATCAGCCAGATTCTTTTCATCTTCTACAATCAGAATACGCATAATGATCACCGTCTCAATATCACAGCCAGAACATCAAAAGCACCTCGTACAGCACTCCTGCACTTACCAGCAGATATGCGGCCGTCCGCCGCCTTTTAGTTTCTCCCTGAATCCCCAGTATGATCCCAGCCAGACAAAAAGCTGCAAAAACTCCTGCCATGATTTTGCCTGCTATATCATTAGTCGGCAGACTGCGCACATTGATCACTGCCAGCGCAATTCCCCAAACGGCCATGAAATAACAAATCCAGTTTTTTACCCTCTGCTCTTTTATACAGAACAGAAGCACCACACCCAGAACACTGATCACTGCCACTATCCCGACCATTATCGCCAAATAACCTAATGCCATCTTTACTAATCCCTCCTCACGTTGTTTTCGATCTGCCGCTCGTTAAATGCCGTTGTAATCATTCCGGCAAAATTCCCAATAATTCATTCTATCATGACTCTGTTTAAAATTCCATCTGAAAAGTAATCGTTTACAGCGGACAAAAAGTAATTGTTTACAGCTGATTTATGATTTAAATAACAAAGCCAGGGATTTCCTGTATCCTGAAAATCAATGAAAAATCAATATTCAGGGTAGTTTTGCGCCCAAAACCGGGTAATTTCATTTTTTTCATTTTATCCTGCTTTTTTAATCTTCATTTAAGGAAACTGGGCTAATATACTTTACGATGAAAGGAAACGGACACGAAGTTCTAACGTGAAAGGAGTTCAAACGATATTATGAAGAAATTATTTGCTAAACGTTGTATGAAAAACACGCTGGCCATACTGCTGATCGCAGCAATGTGCGGCTGTGCGTTTTTCACAATGAAATATGCACAGTCACATGTGAGCAGCGAACCTGATACGATAATTTCGCAGTCGACAGGAGACGGCAGTCAGCCGCCCGGTCAGCAGGAAAGCAGCTCAGACGGCTCACAGTCAGCACAGTCCGGAGAAGAACAGAACGCAGCATCTGACAGTCAGTCATCCGGCAGTTCAGACCAGCCCTCAGGAAATTCCGAGCAGCAGCCTCCCGCAAAGCCTGACGGCGATTCAGGCAGTGCTCCCGCTCAGCAGTCGGCAGACACTCAGACAGCTGACAACAGCAGTCAGTCCGATGCGTCGGCACAGTCTCAGGATCAGCAGAACGGACAGACGTCAGGAGCGCAGCAGAGCAGCGATTCACAGAACGGTCAGCCTGACGGCAATGCTCAGAATGATCAGAACACAGGCGATCAGAACGGCCAGGGCGGAACACCTCCTGACATGAACGCTTCAGGATCATCATCGACACTGCCTGTCGGATACTACTTCGTTTTCGGTGCTGAAGGGATCATCCTCGCTGCCGGCGTGATGTATCTGATAATGACAAGAGCAGGAAAGAAATCGATAAAAGAGCTGGCCATGAACAGAGATAAGATAACGATATTCATACTGTCAGCAGTACTTCTGGCATCAGCATTCACATTATCATGCAGAGGCATAACAGGCAGCGCATTCATAAGCAGCGGAGCTGAGACCGGACAGATGGGCGGCCCCGAAGGCCAGTCAGCAGGTACTGCATCATATTCGGCAGTAAAAGAAATAACATCAGATGAAACCATCAAGGA
>CAVEWO010000251.1:0-3187 GCA_963619345.1 Bacteroidaceae bacterium | reverse complement strand
CTTCATTCGGCATGATACCTGAGATCAGAGACAGAGTCATACTCATCGACTCGGTATCGAAGCGATTCTCGGCGTGCGGCGCGAGAGTGGGCTGCATCGTGAGCAAAAACAAAGATCTGATGGACAGCGTGATGAAGATCGCTCAGGGGAGACTGTGCTGTCCTACCCTCGACCAGATCGGAGCTGCGGCACTTTACAGACTCGATCGTTCCTACTATGACAAAGCAAGAGAAGAATACGAAGCGAGAAGAGACGCTGTGTACGAGGAACTGATGAAGATACCTGGCATCGTCTGCAGAAAGCCTGGCGGATCGTTTTATATCATGGCAAAGCTGCCGGTCGACGACATAGAGGACTTTCTCATCTTCCTGCTGAAAGAATTCGACGATAAAGGCGAGACAGTGATGTTCTCTCCTGCGGAAGGATTCTACGCTACTCCGGGACTCGGAAAGGATGAGATCCGTATAGCATACGTGCTGAACAGAGATGACATGAGAAGGGGCGTAGAGCTCATAAGACTGGGACTCGAAAAATACAAGAACAGATAACTGATACGGGAGGAGATTTGCGATGGCGGCACCTAAACTTTCACCGATGATGCGGCAGTATATGGAGATAAAAGAGGAATACCGGGACTGTATCCTGTTTTTCCGGCTGGGTGATTTTTATGAAATGTTTTTTGATGATGCCGCACTCGCTTCCCGTGAACTTGAACTTACACTTACAGGAAAAAACTGCGGTATGGAAGAAAGGGCTCCGATGTGCGGAGTTCCTTTTCATTCAGCGGACACTTACATAGCACGTCTTGTGGAAAAGGGCTACAAGGTCGCGATATGCGAGCAGACCGAGGATCCGGCGGCGTCAAAGGGGATCGTCAAACGTGAAGTCATCCGGATAGTGACTCCCGGCACGGTGCTCAGCAGCTCGATGCTCAGAGAAAATGAGAACAACTACATCGCATCTGTATTCGCGGGGGATGATACGCTGGGACTTTCGTACTGCGACGTTTCAACCGGAGAGATATATCTCACATCGATATCGGGTGCGGGTATGAAGGAGAACCTCATCAACGAACTTGTCAGGATAAACGCCAGCGAACTGATCCTCGATGAAAATTCGGCGGAAGTGATCGATGCTGAGAGCATCAGGCCTGTGATCAGCGCCTATATCAATACGCTCGGCGAATCGTACTACGTCACCGATGCTTCCCGTGATGTGATAAAAAGACAGTTCGATGTGTCGGCGGTATTCGGCATAGGAGTCGAAGAGGACTCACCGGCAGAAGCAGCGCTCGGAGCACTGCTTCTGTATCTGCACGAGACTCAGAAAAACGCGCTTGGCCACATAGCATATCTAAATGTTTACAGCATGGGGCAGAGGATGTCGCTCGACAAATCGACGATAAAAAATCTCGAACTGACTGAAACGCTGTTCGAGAAAAAGCTGAAAGGCTCGCTTCTCGGAGTGCTCGACAGAACGCATACGGCTATGGGTTCGAGAAAGCTCAGGCAGTGGATAAAGGAGCCGCTGAACGACGTCAGCAGGATAACTTCAAGGCTCGACGCCGTAGAATCTCTGCTCGACAACATACTTGTGCGCAACAACATCACTGACGCGCTCAAACGCGTGTACGACTTTGAACGCCTGACCGGTAGGATCGCATGCGGCACAGCAAACGGCAAAGATCTGATAGCGCTGCGCAATTCATGCCATGTGCTTCCCGACATCAAGGACGAGCTCATGTCGACAGACTCCGCACTGCTTTCCGAACTGGAGAGCAGGATACATATGCTGAAACATGTGCACGACGCGATAGACACTGGGATAGTCGAAGAACCGCCGTTTTCCGTAAAAGAGGGCGGACTGATAAAAGAAGGATATTCTCAGGAGCTGGACGATCTTAAAAGCTCGATAAAAGATGCTCAGGACTGGATCGCAGGACTGGAGGCCAGCGAACGCGAACGAACGGGCATAAAGAACCTCAAGGTCGGGTTCAACAAAGTGTTCGGATACTATCTCGAGGTGACGAGATCATATTATGACATGATCCCGGACAACTATATCAGAAAACAGACGCTTGCCAACTGTGAGCGTTTCATCACTCCTGAACTCAAGGAGACGGAGCGCCTTGTGCTGAACGCAGAGGCGAAGATCAACCAGATGGAGTACGATCTTTTCACGGATATCCGGAAGTCTCTGCAGGGACATATAAGAGAGATCCAGGAAACATCCAGAGCAATAGCGTCGCTCGACGTGCTGATCTCTTTTGCGGATGTGAGCGAAAAGAACGATTATGTAAAACCTGCAGTCGATGACGGGGAGGTCATCGAGATAAGAAAAGGCAGGCATCCTGTAGTCGAAAAGACCATAAGAGACGGGATATTCGTCAGCAATGACACGTATCTCGACAAGAAAAAACAGAGCCTGCTGCTTATAACCGGACCAAACATGTCTGGAAAATCCACATACATGCGTCAGACCGCGCTGATAGTCCTGATGGCACAGGCTGGCTGCTTCGTGCCGTGTGAAAGCGCGCACATAGGAGTGTGTGACAGGATCTTCACAAGGATCGGAGCTTCTGACAACCTGGCTCAGGGGCAGAGCACGTTCTTCGTCGAGATGAGCGAACTGGCTTACATACTCAACACTGCGACATCGAGAAGTCTTGTGATACTCGACGAGATCGGACGAGGCACAAGCACGTACGACGGTCTTTCGATCGCGTGGGCCGCCGCAGAATTTCTGAGCAGGCCTGAGCGAAAGATAAGGACGCTCTTTGCGACACACTATCATGAAATGACACAGCTTGAGGGCACAGTGGAAGGCGTACGCAATCTCAACGTGGATGTTGCCGAGGAGAACGGCGATGTTGTCTTTCTGCACAAGATCGTCGAGGGAAGCGCCAGCAGGAGTTACGGCATACATGTCGCAAAGATCGCAGGAGCACCGAAAGAGCTTCTCGAACGTGCGCAGGAGCATCTTTACGATCTGGAAAGCAGCGGAGAGTGTATCGCTGAAGCTGCAGCATCTGCCGGACGTTCCGGAGCGGCAGGAATGTCAGGAACGCCTGTTTGCAGGATGTTCGGCTCGAATGACAAAACATCCGTTCGCGAAATATGCAGTGCAGATGAAGAAACGGGAGTTCCGGGTTCAGACATCAGCTCCGGCAGAACGAGCGTTCACACAT
>CAVEWO010000250.1:0-3231 GCA_963619345.1 Bacteroidaceae bacterium | reverse complement strand
TCTGGAAATCATCCGGAAACGGTGCGAGTGACATTTTAAAGTCATTTATGGTTTTCCCTTCAGTGGGGATACAGGGCTTATCGATTCTTTTATAAAAAACGCCTGTCAGCCCTTTAATTACAAATACCCGGATGTCAATGGCAGCTAACCCCGAATACTATTCACTCAAAAAATCCATTGGAATCAGAAGAATGACGGCAAGCGTGAAAACGTGATCAACTGCGGAAATTTTAAACTCACCGTCGTGACGTTGGACCACGGATCGAATACTGCGCATCCCGCAGCCATGCTCTGAAGGGCTGCTTTTGGTTGTAACCGGCAGACCATTCTTAACCTCGGGAACGGTTTCACAGTAGTTCTCAATTTTCAGGAAGACCATTTGCTCTTTTCGCCAGATATTAACGCTGAGAAATCGTTTTTGCGGATCAGCTGCTTTTGCGGCGCTTTCTATGGCATTTTCCAGCGCGTTTCCCAGCATGGTGTAAAGATCGATCGGATCGAGGAAACTCACAGCATATCCATCTGCCATGCAGGTCCACTGCACATTTTTGTGATAACAGTTAATCCATGCATCAGATAAAAGCGCATCCAGAACATCGTTTCCTGTATTCATGTGCGCATCATAAATCATGATATCCTGCTCCAATTCATGAAGCAGCTCTTTTTTTCGTTCACTGTCGGCTTCGCTCTGGAATGCCGACGCCATATGTTTCAAATCGTGGCACTTGTGATTGATGGCATCCAGGTTGGAACGAAAGGTTTCGTACTGCAGCTTCTGCATCAGGCGCAGTTGAGATTCCAATACGGCTGCGGTACGGTAGCTTTCTTCTCTCCTCTGCAGCAGCTGTGTGACCAAAAGCGTAGTGGACAGACAAGCCATTCCTATCGTAAAATAACTTCCGGAACGTATTATTACCTTGTTACAACTGAGCAAATCAGCCGAAAAGGTTATAACGGAGCCAAAGTAATCACTGTGCTGATTCCTTAACAGTAAACGAAAGCCTGTGTCAGAAGCCGTGTATCGTAAAGATACATTAATGACTTGCTACTCGAGTGCGAAACCTGTAAAATATTCTTGAATACAGCTTGCTCTGACAATAAAATATCGAAATCATCATATACGAGGAGGACTTTACATGAAAACAAAACAACAAAGCCAGACAGGCATGAAGGATCTGCCAGACAGCAGTTCAGGATCTGCTGCAAAGTCTGCACCTGAAACTGACGCATCTCCTACCGGTTCTGTAATGCACAAGGGCTCGGCAGGAAACCATGCAAAACGCGCTGCAGTTTTATTTCTCGCTCTGCTTCTGATCCTCTCATCATGGGGAGGCATCGCAGGAGCAGTTTCAGAATCCGCGGCTGTCACAGCAGACAGCAGTTCTGAAAGTGAGAGCACCTCTGCAGATCAGGCACAGGGCAGCTCCGAAATCGCAGCTGAGGACCAGGCAATCCTTGATCAAGGCGTCAGCACCGAAGAAATCAATGCTTTTGAAGAAGCTGTCTCCGATGGAGACATGGATGTCGACGGAGATTATGATGTTGCCTATACCGGAGATTTCAGCAAGGTCATATCCGGCTATATCATCATTTATCCGCAGAAACTTACCGACAGCAGCAGGAAATGGCCTGTAATCGTCTGGGCAAACGGGACAGCATGCGCGCCTGCTTTATACTGGAATGCACTGTGCGCACTCGCATCAAAGGGCTACATTGTTGTTGCCAGCTCTGACACAATGTCTGCAAACGGCAAGAGCCAGATCGGCCAGATCGACTACATCCTGTCAGAAAACGAGAACAGCAGCAGCATTTTCTATGGTAAGGTCGACAGCGATAAAATAGGTGCGGCAGGTCATTCCCAGGGCGGCCGGAGCACTGTGAACGCTGCTGTTGCCGACAGCAGAATCAAAGCGGCGGTTTCCATTGCAGGAAGTAATACATCGAGCGAACGTTCCGGTCTGACGACTCCGACACTCTTCCTCACGGGTAGCTCGGATTTTGTCGTATACGCACCGCTCTGGGTGAAACCGACCTATAAAAAAGCCGAGGGTCCGGCTGCCTATGCGTCGCTTTCGGGCGGGATCCACACGAGCGTGATCACAAATTACAGCAGCATCATTTACTATACCGCAAAATGGATGGATGCTTATCTGAACAATAACAACGATTCAAGGAAGATATTCATGGAAGGCGGCGAGCTGTTCACGGATTCCGCGTGGAAAGATGTCACGTCCAAGTCCGTTGAACCGGTTCAGACCGCAAGCATTTTCGGCAGCGGCAGTGTTACTGCGGCGGCTGTAATCGTGCTTATGCTCATCTGCGCTGCGGCTGCGGCTCTTATCGTTAAAAAAGTTCGCAGGACACATGACGACGACGCCTCATCGTAAAGAGACTCCGGTTTCTCCAGCCGGGTGCCGGCCTCCGACCGCGCAGAAACAGCTTCATTTCACTGCAGAGGGCAGAGTCCGGCATCACTCTGACATCATATGAAGGAGAAAAAAATGACAGCAGAACCGATTTCATTTGTACATACAGCTGTTTCCCGGGCTGCTGCTTTTCAGGCAGCAGCAGTCATAATGCTGCCCTGCCTTGTAACGGCTGCGTGCTTTATATATCTGCTGGTGCGCTTTTATAAAAAGAAGGCGCCCCTCTACCTGCAGATTTTTGCAGCTGCCGTCGGGTGTCTTTTTCTCGGAAAACTGTACTGTCTGATTACTGCATTTTCTCTCGGAGAGCTCCCGACCGGCTTCTTTCCGGGCGACCTGGGTACTTTCGGATGCTTTCTCTTTCTGGCCTCCGCGAATTTCGGCGTGATGGATCACATCACCGACGACGGCACACAGATTTTCAGAAAGTATCGGTATGCAGCGCTGCTCGGACCACTGTGCGTGCTTTCCGTAACCCTGCTGAGTGCGCATCGCGCGGCAGGTGCACCGGCCGCAGTAATGTGCCTGCTTTATGCGGTCCCGATCGGATTCTCCTCATATTACAGCCTGAAACAGCTTCTGTTTCCTGACATGGATTTCCTTTTTCTGAAACTTATCAAACCGTGCAATCTCCTCGCATTTATCATAGGGCTGCTGAGCTGCGCGGAGATTTTTGTGCGTATGAACACCGCAGCGGGCTGCACGAGCAGGAGCACTCAGGCGGCCGGCGTGCCCGGTGCATTCAACACAGCAGCATCAGCCGGCGTGCCCGGAATAATGATCGCATATGTAATCGTAAGTCTGC
>CAVEWO010000249.1:0-3253 GCA_963619345.1 Bacteroidaceae bacterium | reverse complement strand
GAATCACAGCACCATAGCATACACACGATTATAACACACATGACCTGGACTTTCCAACGCTTATAGTGTAAAATAGCAGTATCGATTTGTTCATGTTTTCTTCACGGACAAATCATTTCTTTATATATAGTAATAGTGTTGACGATTCTGGAGGTCAGTATATGGATATTGTGATTCTTGATGGATATACCATCAATCCCGGAGATTTGAGCTGGGAACCGCTTGAAAATTTATGTGACAGGCTCACTGTCTACGATTCGACACCGATGGACATGGTACTGGAGCGAGCAGGAAGTACCGAAGTACTGATGACCAGTAAATGCTTCATCACAAGAGAATTCATGGAACAGTGTCCAAACCTCAAATACATCGGCGTCACTGCGACAGGATATAACAACGTGGACATTGCTGCTGCCGCAGACTTTGGCATAGCGGTGACCAACGTGCCCAAATACTCGACAGATGCCGTTGCTCAGCACACTATCGCACTCATCATGGAACTCGCTAACAACGTAGGTCTGCACAATCAGTCTGTACACCAGGGCGAATGGGCCGACTGCAAATATTTCTGCTACTGGAAAAAGCCGGTCACGCTCCTTGCGGGAAAATCGCTCGGTATCATCGGATACGGTGCGATAGGAAAGAGAGTAGCTGCTATCGCCTCGGCTCTCGGCATGAAGATAAACATTTACAGAGAAGATCCCGAGGGCGCGATGAAATCCGACTTCGTGTCGCTCCACTGTCCGCTCACAAAAGAAAACAAAGGCATGGTAAACACTGACTTCATCGTGAACATGAAGCCGGGAGCCGTCCTGATCAATACGGCACGCGGAAGTCTCGTGGATGAAAGATGCCTTTACGACGCGCTCAAGTCAGGCTTCCTCAGTGCTGCTGCAGTCGATGTTCTGGCAACCGAACCGCCGGCTCATGACAGCCCGCTAACGACTCTCGACAACTGCATCATCACCCCGCACATGGCATGGTCAGCGCAGGAAATGCGTCAGATCATCATCGATGTTCTGGCAGACAATCTGCATGACTGGATGCATGGAGGCAGACTCAACAGAGTCGACTAGCCTAACGTATCGTTCCCACGCGGAAACTGCAGAAGTGCAGACGCAAAAAACTCCATATGTACTCTCTCCATAGAAATTTATATGTGGAGTTCACCAACCGTCAAATGTTGCGGCCGCAACATTTGACAGCCCGTAATATGGTATAATGATAGCAACAATAATACTGAGATTCCTGAAATATCCCGCAGGATATTTCTATAAAAACAAGAAAGGTGTGTTAATTATGGCCGGATTTGATATCAAAGAAAAAATAGAACGGAATGTAAAAAAAGCTGTTGCCGATTTCCAGCAAAGAGATGACATCACAACAAAATTCGGAGAACCGGTGATCGCATATGTCTATGCAAAAGATCCGCTCTTCGACATGTTCTGGGAAAGACAGCTCTGCAAACACCCAAAAGCGATTTTCCAGCCCGGGAACACAGTGATCCTTCACTACGTTCCGTTTGCAGACGAAGTTGCTGCAAGCAACGAGGGAGGCAGCGCTCCGTCAGAGCAGTGGGAAAGAGCATTCGTCGAATCGCTGTGGCTCTCGATGGAGCTCAACAGAGTCATTAGAGGTACTCTCGACATAATCGGCCGACTTTCCTCGGCGCTCACGACACCTACAGACTGGGCAGCCGATCTGCATCATGAGGAGTTCTCCTTCAAAATGGCAGCGTACGCTGCAGGAATGGGTGAATTCGGCACAGGCGGTTCGTTCCTTATAAATGGAAAATACGGCGGTCGTCTCGGCGCTGTATCCACCGATGGAAATTACGCTGAACCTTCCGGACCGATGACACAGCAGCAACTCGATGGAGTATATGATATGCTTCATGCAAAGTGCCGCTACGAAGGCGCTCCGGGAGTTTCATGCTCACAGGAAATGATAGATGCCTGTCCAGGGCATGCGATCTCCGCAAACGGCATTGACAGAGCAAAGTGCCAGGAACACTGCAGTACCATAGACAAATACATACCGTCACCTGAAGTCTGCGGCAAGTGTTTCAGATTCAGATAAGCCTTAACTGCTCATGACGCGGAACGACAATCAGACACAACCAGATACGGTCAGACTAAAAGCTGGCAAAAGACTGTCCGTCGATGTTTTCAGAACATCGGCTCGACAGTCTTTTTTACTGCAAAACAAAAGCTGCGCAAATGGTTCTTCCATTCGCACAGCTTTTTTATACATTTAGGGTCATTTACCCGAACGGTCTCTTATGTGACGCATCCATGCACTACATCATTCCAGGCATTCCGCCTCCCATGCCGCCGCCCATAGGCATTGCTGGTTCATCTGACGGCGCGTCTGTAATTCCTGCTTCTGTTGTCAGCAGCATTGCTGAAGCTGATGCGGCGTTCTGAAGTGCTGATCTCGTAACCTTTGCAGGGTCTACGATACCTGCACCGATCATGTCGACATACTCTTCTGTAGCTGCATTGAATCCTGTTCCTTCCTTGCTTCCCTTTACCTGAGCAACTACTACGCTGCCTTCGAAGCCTGCGTTTTCCGCGATCTGTCTTACCGGTTCTTCCAGAGCTCTAACTATGATAGTACCGCCTGTCTTTGCATCGCCGTCAAGACCTTCAACATACTTAGCAACTGCAGGGATAGCATTTACAAGTGCCACTCCGCCGCCTGAAACGATACCTTCCTGAACTGCTGCCTTTGTAGCGTTCAGAGCATCTTCTATTCTCAGCTTTCTTTCCTTCAGCTCAGTTTCTGTTGCTGCGCCGACTTTGATTACAGCTACACCGCCAGCCAGCTTGGCAAGTCTTTCCTGAGTCTTTTCTCTGTCGAAATCTGAAGTAGTGTTTTCGATCTGGGTCTTGATCTGAGCAACTCTTGCCTTGATCTCATCAGCATCTCCTGCACCGTTTACAATAACAGTGTTTTCTTTGTCTACTTTTACAGTGCCTGCGCTTCCCAGCATGTCTGCAGTAGTTTCCTTGAGCTCATATCCGAGATCGGAGGAAATAACAGTGCCGCCTGTCAGGATAGCGATGTCTTCGAGCATAGCCTTTCTTCTGTCGCCGAATCCAGGTGCCTTTACTGCAACACAGTCAAATGTTCCCTTGAGTTTGTTGACAATGATAGTTGCCAGAGCTTCACCTTCCAGATCATCACAGATGATGAGAAGCTTTCTTCCCTGCTGAACTACCTGTTCGAGTACGGGCAGGATCTCCTGGAT
>CAVEWO010000248.1:0-3262 GCA_963619345.1 Bacteroidaceae bacterium | reverse complement strand
GGCCTGACCGAAGAAGAAATCAAAACTCTGACTCACGATAGTATTTTTGACCCCGATGAGTCGGATAAGTCTTTAGAAAAGGTATAAGGCAGGCAGCTAAACACTGAGGCCTGACATTTGTGTAGTATTTATTTGTCAGAGAAACATTGCAAAACTGGGCTCGGAAATGTGCAGAAATTAAGTAATGATATATGCATGTGCTGGCTATGTGCTGCGGTTTGACGCTTACTGAGAGACTGAGAATACGAAGAACCAGAAGGGTCGGAAGAACTAAGGGCTGAAAGCCTGTCGCACAGAACACCTACCGGGGGAATGTGAGCCGCCGGAAGTGATATGTGATTTATGGGTCATTATTTGTGAATAGAATTTTTTGATCGGAAATTTCTGATCGGCTGATGCAGCCGGCGAAGACCGGCTTGAACCGGCCTGCACGCGACTGCTGCCATTTTTATGCAGTGAACAGCAGCTTGAGCAGCTGTTTCACAGGATTGACAGAGGTTTAATAGTTGTACTCGATGGTGTCTATCATCTCCATGACTTTGTCGTTGTTTTTCATGCTTTCGCCTATTACCTGTATCATTACAGGGTAATTGTTTGCTACCGTGTAGTAATATATAGAGTCGGTTTCTTCATATACCACATATTCTCTGTCGCCTATCGTCGTCTTTGTATAGGTCTTGTACTGGTTCTTGTTCTGGAAATCTGCCAGCATCATATCGATTGTGTATTCCTGACCTTTTACATAAGACGGATAGCCTAAATCGGTCTCATCATCCTGGCTGACTCCATCGATCAGCACATACTCGCCTACACCGTAGCCATCGCCTTCCTTGGCCATGAGGATCTTGTTGTAGCCTTCCTCTGCCTTGGTAATGTAGTCAGGTATGTCAAGCGGCATAACCGAAATATCGCCGCTTTCTGTCGTTACACGCTTGACTTCCTTCTCGGTACTTTTACCTGTATCGCCGTCGCTGTTTCCGCCTCCGTCTCCTCCGCAGGCTGCGAATGAGAGTGTCATCACCAGTGCCATCAGTATCATCAGTATTTTTTTCATGATCTGTTCCCTCCTTTTTGTGATCACTTGATATCCGGGCTCTGCACTGTCCCGTCTGTGAGTACTCTTTATCCATTTTCGCAAAAATTCTAACATTTTCACGCCGTTTTTACATCCCCCGAAAGAGTACTTTTTTCAAAGATAAGCTGTAAAGCGCTGCAATGCGCTGCTGCAGGATTGCAGCCTGACCGCAGCCATCTGAAGGCGCCTGACCGTAACCATCTTGACTTTCGTCCGAAATCATACTATAATCACTGATGTGAAAACGTCCGAAATCGTACGGATTTGCACAAACGTACCACTTTCCAAAGAACAAGATCATCAAGGAGAAAATCTATGACCAGCAGCATAAAACGCTTTAACATACTGGTGAGCGAGATAAACGCAACATATCACGAAATTTCAAAGAAGCTTGATATGACGGACAGTGCGTTTTGCATAATGTACGTGGTATATGACAATGACGGTACATACGCACTGAGCAGCATAGTCAAAACGACGGGCATCAGCAAGCAGACTGTGAACTCGTCGCTGCGCAAGCTTGAATCCGATGGACTCGTTTATCTTGAACCGGCGGGCGGACGGAACAAGACCGTGCATCTGACTGAGGCGGGACGCAAATTCGCAGAGCGGACCGTGAAGATAGTCAGAGATGAAGAAAATGCGGTGTTTGACAGATGGTCAGAGGAAGAACGAAGGATATATTTTGAGCTGACAGAGCGTTATATAGAGGAAATAAAAAAAGCGGCGGAACGGCTTTGATCTGTTACGCGAGCAAGGGGTATCCGGGCGTTCGGCTCACCCCCGCATAAGAATGGCCGCATGCACGCACCCGCGCAGCCTCTTTCCCCAAAACCGATAGAACAACAGGAGGAACGATGGAATACAGAAATCAGGATAATATGCCAAAGGATAATAAGACAGAGGAACATATGAACACAAAAACCAGAGACAAGATCCAGCTTTCGGATCATTTTGACTACAAGAGACTGTTCAGATTCGTGCTGCCCTCGGTGGCTATGATGATATTTACATCTATATACAGTGTCGTGGACGGATTTTTTGTGTCTAATTTCGTCGGCAAGGTGCCGTTTGCGGCAGTGAACTTTATCATGCCGGTGCTCATGCTGCTCGGTTCAGTGGGATTCATATTCGGAACAGGCGGCAATGCGCTGGTATCAAAGACGATGGGTGAAGGTGACAATGAAAAAGCTGACCGGCTTTTTTCGATGCTGATATACATCGCCGCGGGGATCGGCGTGGTACTCGCTGTGGTCGGCATCGTTTTTCTCCCGCAGATCGCAGCACTGCTCGGCGCCGAAGGCGAGATGCACAGCGACAGCATTTTATACGGGAGAATAATACTCGTGACATTGCCTGCATATGTGCTGCAGTTCGCATTTCAGAGCTTTTTTGTCACGGCGGGAAAACCTCAGATGGGATTTTGCGTGACGGTGGCAGCCGGTGTTGCAAACATGGTGCTCGACGCACTGTTTATCATAGTGTTCAGCTGGGGCATCGCAGGCGCGGCCGCCGCCACTGCCATAAGCGAGCTGATCGGAGGGGTCGTGCCGCTGATATATTTCTCGCGGAAAAATTCAAGCCTCCTCAGGCTCACGAAGACTGTATATGACGGCAAAGCGCTGCTTAAGACCTGCACGAACGGAGCATCCGAATTCGTCACGAGCATCGCGATGTCCGTCGTAAGCATGCTTTACAACCTCCAGCTCATGAAATACGCCGGAGCAGACGGCGTTGCAGCATACGGAGTACTCATGTACGTCAACTACATTTTCATCGCAGTCTTCATGGGCTACGCAGTCGGCACAGCACCGCTGTTCGGCTACAATTACGGCGCGCAGAACCATAGCGAACTGCACAGCCTCTTCAGGCGCAGCCTCTGGGTCATCAACGTGTGCGGAGTCGTGATGTTCACATTGATACAGCTCCTCGCCGGAAAATGCGCCGCCGCATTCGTCGGATACGATCCGGAACTCGTGAAAATGACGACCGAAGCATTCCATATATACTGCTGCGCATTCCTGTTCGTTGGACTGAGCATCTTCGGCTCGGCCTTCTTCACCGCTCTTAACAACGGCCTGATCTCCGCGATCATCTCATTCATGAGAACGCTGGTGTTCGAAGTCGGAGCTGTGCTGCTGCTGCCGCTGATCTTCGGCATCCATGGCATCTGGGGTTCAGTCGTTG
>CAVEWO010000247.1:0-3272 GCA_963619345.1 Bacteroidaceae bacterium | reverse complement strand
AGATACTCATGCATGTCGCCTGCGGCACTGCGATCTGGATAATATCGTTGATCTCATCCGGCACTGCAGCCTTTACAAGTCCTGCACCGGACTTCAGCGCGCCTCTGCATGCCAGTACCGCAGCACCGGCCATGCCTTTTGAACCTGCCATGACGAGAACACGGCCGCACTGACCTTTATGCACATCCTCGGGTCTTTCCCTGATGATAGTATTTACATACTCGAGAGTTGTTAAACCTGTATTTTCCATAAAATTCTCCGTTTTTCAGGATCAAGTGCCGCTGTCAATGCAATATGCGTCATCCGCCGGTATCATTATATCACAGCATACTGCGTATTGAAACATCCCGGCGGCATCATCAGCACGCGCATCTGCATTTTATGCCGTACATGGATGCAGGCACAGCACGATCCCGCAGCTTCATGAGCAAAAACCGCACTGCCGCCTTTACAGCGTTATCCCCAGCAGCAGCGACGCCACCAGCAGGAAAGTCACCGATGAGAACATGTCCGTGAACGACGATATCATCGGATTCGCCATCAGCGCAGGGTCAACTCCCAGCTTTTTGGCAGCCATAGGCAGCATGCTTCCCAGCAGCTTTGCAAAAATTACTATCACTATCATCGAAAGCGCCACCGTCAGTCCTATCAGTATGCTTTCGCCGTCTATGAACACTACCTTCGCCATGTTGAATATGCTGAGCAGCACGCCGAGGATCAGACTGACTCTGAATTCCTTCCAGAACACCTTCAGCACATCCTTCAGCTCTATCTCGTCTATCGCCATACCTCGTATGACGAGTGTAGCCGCCTGCGACCCGGTATTTCCTCCGGTACCCATCAGCAGCGGCAGATATGATACCAGCACGATCACCTGTGCCAGCACCGCTTCGAATCTCAGTATTATCGTGCCCGTTATCATTGCGGAGATGTTCATGAACACCAGCCACGGCAGTCTGCTCCTGACATGTCTGAATATGCCCATGTCGAGATACTCGGTGTCCGAATCGTCGATGACGCCGGCCATTCTCTGTATGTCCTCGGTCGTTTCTTCTTCTATGACTTCAAGTATATCATCGAACGTGATGATGCCGACGAGCCTGTGTTCATTGTCCACTACGGGTATAGCGAGGAATCCGTACTTTTTGAAAGTTTCCGCTGCTTCCTCCTGGTCATCGTAAACGTTTACATAGACGTAGTCAGTGCTCATCAGATCAGCGATCTTCATGTCACCGTCAGATATCACGAGCGATCTCAGCGACACTATGCCGTCCAGCTTCCTGCCTTCCTTTTTCACATAACATGTATAGACTGTTTCACTATCCATGCCTTCCTGCTTTATGTGAGCCAGCGCTTCAGCTACCGTCATGTTCTCCTGCAGGCTGATATAGTCCGGAGTCATCAGACTGCCTGCGCATGTATCCGGATAATTCAGGAACGTGTTTATCAGGCTTCGCTCTTCCTTCGGTGTCTTTTCAAGTATCTTGTCGACTATATTGGCCGGAAGCTCCTCAAGAACGTCGATCTTGTCGTCGAAGTCAAGTTCTTCTATGATATAGGTTATTTCCCGGTCGGTTATGCCCTGGATGATCGCCACCTGATCGTCGGACGGCAGATATGAGAACACCTCTACCGACACGTCCTTCGGCAGCATCCTGAATATGATGATCGTCTTCTCCAGACCCAGTTCCTCCAGGATCTCCTCGAGGATCTCGCTAATATCGACTTCGTTGTGTTTTAATATCTCATCCCTCGCTTTAAAGTATGATTTTTCCTGCAGCAGATCCAGCACTTTCTGCACATCTTCATCGAACTGCTGCGTTTTCTGGTCCATGTCCATGGATGTTTCAGTCATGATATTACCTCCTTCCTCATTTTATATAAATATGCGCCTGTCTCTGTTTACGCATTTATCTGCAGCATGTGAGCATTGTTCTATCTTATCAGATTTCTTTTCATATTGTAAGCAAAGTTTTCGGCGCGCTGCTCTATTCCCTCTGAATGCAGTATTTCCTGGGGAGCATTAGCAGTTTCCAGTATAGCAAATTTACCAGGCAATGCAAATGTTTTATTCATGTTGAGTCCGCTTATCAGCTGCTCTGCCACGATGTCACTGCCGCTGTAGCCGGATATGACAACTCCGAACAGCTGCTTGTCGTAAAATCTGTGCGCAGTGAACAGCGCAGTCATCCTGTTCACGAACGCCGTGAGGTTTCCTCCCAGCGCATCGTTGTAGTTTGGACACACCATCACCAGTGCATCGCACGACAGTATGCCGGGATACACTTTATGAGTTATCGGGCCTCCGTAAAAGCAGCCTCCCTCCTCGCCGAAGTGACGGCAGACGTCATACGGACAGCCTCTGCAGTCCATGACCTCGCCGTTTCGCAGCGAGATCTCGTTGAAGCTGCACTCCGGAAGATGCTTCTTTATCATCTCCCACAGAGCAATTGTGTTCGATGTCCTGCGACTGCTGGCATGCAGTACCAGCAGTTCAGGGTGTTTCTTCTTTACGGGTCTGTAACTCATGATGTTTTTGACAAGAGTCTTTCCTGCCGCCATATAGGCACCCATATTATCCGTATTCAGATTGTTTGCCTGTATGTTATAGTTCTTCAGCGTCCTTGTTCCTTCCACAAGAGGTCTTCCCGGGAACGTGCACCCTGCACGGTTCGCTGTGAACACCAGGCTGCGGCCCGTCGATTTCGTAAAGATCTCACTGCTGCCGTCTAGTATCACGCCTCCTACCGAACCGTCGAGCGCATCTTTGTTAAGACGCAGATACTTCATCATGCTGTACCAGTTGAGGTTTATTCCGGACTGTCCCAGCGACAGCGTGAACACTATCCTTTTATTCGTAAGATCTGCGTTTTCCAGTTCTTCAACAGTTGTTAACCGTTCATATGAGTAGTCTCCGACGCTGTGAGCCACTATTTTCTCAAGCCGCTCTTTTTTGCTTTCCTCCGGACAGAACGGATCTATTATCATAAGATCTTTCATATCGTCACCTCCCGTTTTGCATATATTTATATACATGACCTGCAGCCCGCACACATCGGCAGAAGCAATGCTTCGCTTCATGTTCATGATATGCGCCTCATACTTACATGCATGCCTCCCTGCTGCTCTTATCTCAGTGCTTTGAGTTCATCGTACGCATGCTTTATGCGTCTGAACAGCTGCTCGTCCAGCGGAAGATCTTCCACAATGATACCTTCGCTGCTCCGCCTGTTCCTGCATCCGAGAAAAGCCCCGCTGAACCCCTTTCCAAG
>CAVEWO010000246.1:0-3282 GCA_963619345.1 Bacteroidaceae bacterium | reverse complement strand
CTTCACTTGCGGGTTTCCTGGGGCTTCTCGCTCTTTATGTGACCGTTGCGGTTCTCAGTATGGGAGTGCTGCCTGCAGAAGAACTCGCACGCCTTGACAATCCTCAGATGGCACACATACTCGAAGCCGTCGCAGGTCCATGGGGTGCCACTATCGTAAATATCGGAGTCATCGTTTCCATCGCCGGAGCTCTGCTCGGATGGACGATAATCGCAGCCGAATGTCCGTACGAAGCCGCCAAACAGGGCGTCTTCACAAGATCCTTCGGCAAAAGCAACAAAAATGGCTCACCTGCAGTATCACTGATAATAACGAACATCCTGATCCAGATCTTTCTTCTCATAGTACTTCTGAACGAGTCTTCATACCTTGCGTTCTATACTATCGGAGCGTCGATGATAATGCTGCCCTATCTGCTGAGTGCACTTTATTATGCAAAGCTCACGTTCAGTGCCGGCATACGCAGTTCTATCGATGGCGGGGCTTTGATAAGAGAAAGGATTTTTGCACTGATGGGCACGTTGTACGGTGTATGGATGATCATTTCGTCCGGAATGGTCCAGGTGCTGATCACCAGCATACTCTATACCCCCGGCATACTAGTCTATATGAAAGGCCGCCGCGAAAAGGATCTTCTCGTATTCAGACGCTATGAAAAAAACATAGCATATATCATAATCATGCTTGCCGTACTTTCACTAATACTGCTGTTTACAGGTGCAATCGATCCATTTTAGCTGATTGTATACAAATATACTGGTGTGCGCGTGTACATGTGTACATTTTTAGCTGTTCGCATGTACTATCTTGCGGTCAATGTAAAATAGCCTTTCATGCCATATTTATGTAATTTACTTTAGTGTTCTGATGTGGTATACTCTAGTCTGTAAAGTATTAATTATAAGGAGGTCTTGAATGTTTAACAGGAAAAAAAGCAAAAGACACGACATAAAAAAGACCGTAAAAAGTGCGGTGAAGGAAGAGATAAAGAATACTGTCAAATCCACACTCGCCCAGGATTTTCTCGATTATAGCGCTAAAACCATTGAAACTAACGATAAAATCGAATCTGATCTTTATATAAAAAACAACGTAAAACGAGGCTTGAGAAATTCCAACGGAACAGGAGTCGTGGTAGGTCTTACCAAAATCGGAGACGTACGCGGATATGAAGTGGACCCTGCAGGCAACAAGATACCTGTCGACGGAAAGCTCTTTTACAGGGGCTACAACATTGAAGATATCGTAGGAAGCTGTATCAAAGAAGACCGTTTCGGCTTCGAAGAAATCACTTTCTTGCTGATATTCGGAACACTCCCGAGCAAATCTGAACTTGAAGCTTTCAAAAAAATGCTCGGCGCCAAACGCGAGCTGCCTACCGGCTTTGCGCGTGACATGATACTGACAGCACCGTCAAACAACATCATGAACAAACTGGCAAGAAGCGTACTGGCACTGTACTGTTACGATGACAATCCAGACGATACATCGATCCCTAACGTACTTCGCCAGTCGATAAACCTGATCGGATATTTCCCGGCGCTGATCGCTTACGCATATCAGGCAAAGGCTTCATTCTACGACAACATGAGCCTTCACCTGCATAACCCTATACCTGAGCTTTCCACTTCGGAAAACATTCTCAGGATGATCAGACCTATGGGAGAATACATGGATATCGAAGCAAAACTGCTGGATCTTTCCATGATACTGCATGCAGAACACGGCGGCGGAAACAACTCGTCATTCACGACACATCTGATCTCGTCGACCGGTACAGATACATACTCCGCCATCTCAGCTGCCATAGGCTCGCTGAAGGGGCCTAAGCACGGTGGTGCAAACATCGCCGTGATCAACATGATCGCTGATATAAAAGCTCACGTTCCTGACTTCAACAACAGAGGCAAGCTTGACGACTATCTCGTAAAGATCCTAAAAAAAGAAGCGAACGACAAGACCGGTCTCGTATACGGTATGGGACATGCGATATACACATTGTCCGACCCTAGAGCAAAGCTTCTCAAGTCGATGTCCAAGAAACTCGCAGAGAACAAAAATCTCGTAGATGACTTCCTGCTGTGTGATTATATCGAACGACGCACACCGCAGCTCTATGCAGAAGTAACCGGCGTCGAAAAGCCTATGCCTGCAAACGTGGATCTCTATTCGGGTTTCGTATACGATGCTCTCGATATACCTGTTACTATCGCGACTCCGCTGTTTGCTACAGCAAGGCTCTCAGGCTGGTGCGCACACAGGATAGAAGAACTCGTTGCCGGAGGAAAGCTGATGCGTCCTGCTTATAACTCAGTGCAGCCGTCACGCGAATATATCAGCATCAAAGACAGGTCATCTTTAACGCTGCCGCTTAAGAAATAGAATTTATCGATCTGCCCCGTATTCATATATACGGGGTTTTGATGTTTTCAGCTGACTCTCTTTTTCCGATCAGCAGGTCTTTTATCATCACCGGTATGATCCCATACACCACAATTCAGTGCATACAAAAAAGCGCCATCTCAGGATCTGCAGCTGATATCTGTCAGCGATACCCTGAGATGGCGCTTTTGACATCTCATCAAATGATTATGATTTTTCTCTCACACTATTTTTCTGTCACCGTGACTTTCGAAAGTCCGAGCGAAGCGATATCTCCGCTGCTGTGTGTCTTTACCGTAACGCTTCTATCCTTTATCGTATCGAACACATTGTTGTAATCAGATCCTGAAAAAGAAGCAAACCTGCTGTTGTCCATCTCAAGCCAGATCCCGCCGTTTTCCGCATCGTATGTCGCCACTTCGCCGCCAGGGAACTTGTCGCGGCTGTACTGCTTGAACAGTTCTTCAAGCACGCCTTCTATATCCTTTACAGCAGATGTCATCACCGTATCAGACATCTCACTCTTGTCAGTTTCAGCTGCGATAACCTTCTTGTCCGTAAGCTCTGCAGCTTCTATCACAGGCTGTTCTACCGTTTCGCCGCATGCGAATATCACTTCCGTGCCTGTCCCATACCATTCTGAGACAGTACTCAATATAGACTCTCTCGTATCATCCGAAATGCAGTAGCGGTAATTTACGGACACTGCAGCACCGGTTTCTTTCGCTGCCGAATCAGCACCTTGCAGGAATCCGTACCCGTAATCCATCACAACAGCCTTTTTCTCATCGCCGATAAATCCCAGCTGCGTCTTTCCATCCTTTACAGCACTGTATCCTGCAAGATAACCTGCCTGCTCGGATGCGAACATTACTACTGCGGTATTTTCTCCTATATCAG
>CAVEWO010000245.1:0-3299 GCA_963619345.1 Bacteroidaceae bacterium | reverse complement strand
GAGATAAATCGCCCGATGGATTTCGAAAAGCTATGCAGAGTGGTAGAGCGCATCAAGTCATCGGGGAATATCCACCTGCATCTTGATCTGATAGCCGGGCTGCCTTTCGAAGACTACGAAAGCTTCAGGGATTCGTTTGACGATGTGTTCGCGATGAGGCCGGAGCAGCTGCAGTTGGGATTTCTTAAGGTGCTGAAGGGCTCTCCGATAGCGGGAAAATGCGAACAATACGGTTTGAAGTTCACGGAAGCGCCGCCGTACGAGGTGCTCGAAACGAAATGGATCTCGTTCGACGAGATTATAAAGCTGAAGGGTGTGGAGGAAATGACGGAAGTATACTACAACAGCGGACAGTTCGAAAACACCGTGGAAATACTGCTGGAGCACTTCGATAGCCCGTTTGGATTTTTTGCAGAGCTTGCTTCATGGCATGGCGGATCAGGCATGGAAATGCTCAGTTTTTCGAGGAATCAGAGATATGAGAACCTGCTGAAGTTCGGCATGGAGATCGTTCCAGACGAAGATGTGCAAAAGCTCAGAAATGCGATGAGAATGGATTACTATCTTAGAGAAAATGTAAAGACACGTCCCTCATTTCTCGGCGAGGACATGGTGGAAAAGAGATTTTCAAAAGAATTTTACAGCAGAGAGTCGAGAGAACACCGATACCTGAGCGGCGGGCGCTGTGATACAGATGATCCGAGGCTGCTGAGGAAGCTCACTCATATAGAGAAGACGTATGATGATTACTATCTGTTTGATTACACGCGCCGCGATCCGATGAACAACAATGCGCTGATGATAAAGCTGCAGCCGGAGAACGGGCAGTGAGCTCGCGTTTTGCTGGCGTATGCCGGCAGAACGGACGAAATGCCGCTTAAAACTGTGCATATCGTCATGTTTGCAGTCTGCGGGGGATCAGCTGCTCTGTTCGCTGATCCTGCCCGTGGCAGTCAGCATCTTGATTTGGAAGAAATAGTTGAATGCAGCTATGCATCTTCCGACACCTATCATCCCCACGATCGTGCCTATGCCTACACCTACCAGTTCTCCGCCGAACAGTATGCCTGTGAGGCATGTCAGTGCGACGCTGGAAAAGTCTACGAAATTCTTACCGAATCCAAGGTTTTTCCTGAAAACTTCTCCCACGGTCTTAGCCAGACCGTCTGCCGGATTTGGGACCAGATCCATCGAGATCATCATCGAAGCTCCGACTCCTGTCATAGCGACAGCTATTACGAGCAGGATACCTCTGAAGATAAATGATCCTGTCTGGAGTCCGAGTGCAGATGCCATAGCATCGTACCCGTTGCTGAAAACATCGAGAAGTACGCTGAATGCCAGTGAGAGCGGTATCTGAAGCAGATCCTTCAGCTGCCTGTTCCTGCCCTTCAGGATGAACTGCAGCACGACGAATATACTGTAGAGTATAAACGTCATAGCGGGAAAACTCAGATGCCATATCTGAGATACCGAATATGGAAGCGATATCAGGGGCGATACTCCGAGTGCTGTTTTAGTATTGAGTGTTATGCCGGCCGAAAGCAGTACGACACCGACTGAATAAAAGAAATAACGGTTTAAATTCTGTCTGTTCATTGTTTGTCCTTTGTGATATATTAATTGTTTAAGATATAAGATAAGTATAAGCGCTTATGGAATTTTTTTCAAGATACTATTTTGCGGTATTCTGTATGTTTGCAGGCAGTGATCGTGTGTGTTTACAAAAAGTTTACATTATGAGATGGTTT
The DNA here is from genome assembly GCA_963619345.1 of Bacteroidaceae bacterium. Taxonomy (GTDB): domain Bacteria; phylum Bacillota; class Clostridia; order Peptostreptococcales; family Anaerovoracaceae; genus Lentihominibacter. The sequence goes on along the minus strand of CAVEWO010000245.1, from coordinate 1,548 downwards.
ATGTTTATACTTGATCAGTATGATTATGTTCAAATGGAAAGCATATGTAGATATGCAGAGTAAATTAGGAGGCAGATATGAGTTTTGAATTCAGTATTCTGGATTTTATCCAGGGAATGAGGACACCGGCACTGGATGAGGTCATGTGTTTTATAACTAAGCTCGGCAATGCGGGCATACTGTGGATACTGCTGGCCGCAGTGTTGATCGCAGTACCGAAGACGAGAAAGAGCGGCGTGATCGTGATGATGGCACTTATCTTTGATGTGATATTATGTAACGGAATACTTAAAAATCTCGTGGGCAGGATAAGACCATGTGATATAAATACGGCAGTGCAGCTTCTTGTGACGCGGCCGGCTGACTTTTCATTTCCGTCGGGGCATACTGCGGCGTCATTCACGACAGTGACTGCTCTCTTCTGTGCGGGAGAAAAGAAGCTGTGGAAGATCACATTAGTATTAGCAGTGCTGATATCTTTCTCGAGGCTGTATCTGTATGTGCATTATCCTACAGATGTACTCGGCGGCATCGCAGCAGGGCTGCTTTGTGGATGTCTGGGAAGTGCGGCAGGAAAGTATCTGTATAAAACTGCAGAAAAAAAACTTGCGAACAGATGACATATCACCTTGCTTATCGACTGATCCCCTTTTGTGTGCTATGATAATAAACAGAAAATCACGTAAACAGAAGGGGGCATTTTCGATGACGGGATCATCTGAAGAAAGACCGGGAAAAAATATATGCGCAGCCCTGCTGGCACACGTCGATGCGGGCAAGACGACACTGTCGGAGGCTTTGCTCTACAGAACGGGAGCGATAAGAAAGCTCGGCAGGGTGGATCACAGAGATGCGTTTTTAGATACAGATTCACAGGAAAGAAAGCGCGGCATAACCATATTTTCCAAACAGGCTGAGATGGAATATGCCGGAACGACGTTCATGCTGCTAGACACACCCGGACATGTGGATTTTTCCGCAGAGATGGAAAGAACGCTGCAGGTGCTTGATCTCGCGATACTGGTGATAAGCGGCAAGGACGGAGTCCAGGGGCATACAGCGACGCTGTGGAAGCTGATGAAAAAATACGAGCTGCCTGTTTTTATTTTCGTAAACAAAATGGATCTGGGCGGTACGGACAGAGCAGCGATAATGGCTGAGTTGAGGCGAAGTCTAGGCAGCAGCTGCATGGAGTTCGACGTGGAGCGCGATGCAGCATGGCAGGAACAGGTCGCTATGTGCGACGAAGCTCTGATAGAAGAGTTTCTGGAAAACGGCAGTATCGATGAAAGCAGTATAGCGGCAGGCATCGCAAAGCGAAGGATATTCCCGTGCTGCTTCGGTTCTGCACTGAAGATGCAGGGGGTAGACGAGCTCCTTGAGATCGTTTCGCAGTTCAGTCTGCAGAAAAGATATCCTGCGGAGTTCGGTGCGCGTGTGTTCAAGATCAGCAGAGATCGTCAGGGAATGCGGCTGACTCACATGAAGATCACCGGAGGTGCACTGAATGTAAAGGATGCAGTCGTGACGGTGCGCACGGATGAAGGC
>CAVEWO010000244.1:0-3301 GCA_963619345.1 Bacteroidaceae bacterium | reverse complement strand
GTCTTCTTTGCGCTGCGGCTTGTGAAGAAGATCATTCCGACTATCATCACCACCATCATGATAGTGTAGACTCTGGTGGACTTTGCCTGATCGAGTGTCCTGAAGCTGATCGTCTGTGTCTTGCCGAGCTTTGTTCCGTCTGCCGCCTGCAGATCCTTGTCGATCGTGAGTTTGTACTGCGTGTTGCCTTCTATACTGATATCGGAGTCGATGGTGTCTGATACTACCATGACGAGCCCGTCTTTCTGCTCCTTGTGGCTGTAATAGACCTTTACAGGTATCTTTTTGCCCTTGCTGTCTGTGAGCTTGAAAGCCTTGGCATTTGCTTTTCTTATGGCTTTGTCTTCGGTGTCGCTGTCTGTATCAGGCAGCATCTCTTTGCTGAAGTAGATCTTCACACTGAGGTTTTCCACGGAAACGCCTTTGGCCTTGTTTTTTGGAGTGGATGATACGATCTTTAATCCTCCGTCAGCAGATCCGCTCGCCGCGAAGCTTGCAGGTGCAAACATGCACATTGTTATGATGATCAGGCAGATCAAAGCCCCTATTCTTTTCATTGCTGTTTCTCCTCCGATTTTTTTCTTCTTAACTGTTTGAAAAAGTCTTTCATAAGACCGGCGCATTCTTCCTGCATAAGGCCGGTTTCTATTTCTGTAAAATGATTGAGTCTGCGTTCCTGAGGGATGTTGAACACTGAGCCGCAGGCGCCTCCTTTGGGATCCATCGTTCCTATGTAAAGTCTGCTGATACGTGACCAGACGATGGCTCCGGCGCACATGCTGCAGGGTTCGACGGTGACGAACATGGTGCAGCCGGGCAGTCTCCAGCCGCCCAGAGCAGCTGCCGCCTGTCTTATGGCGATCATTTCTGCGTGAGCTGTAGGATCCCTGCGGGATTCGGTTTCGTTATGACCTCTGCCTATGATCTTTCCGTTGTGCACGATAACGGCTCCGACGGGTACTTCTCCAATGGCAGCGGCTTTTTTAGCCTCCTCAAGAGCTTCAAGCATGTACTTTCTCATATACTTAACAATAGTATCATATTTTGTCCTGCCTATCAAGGGTATTTGCAAGGGGGCGGCGACAATTTGCAAGCGCCCCCTTGCAGATTGATGCAGCGCTGATCACGGTCTGCGATGCATGGCCTGCCGGGATTCGAAGAGCCGGCCGCAGTCTGAGAGACTGATCGCAGACCGAAGGAGCTGGTCACGATCTTCCGGAGCTGCCTTGCATGCGTCTACTGCGGATTACTGTCTGAACTGCTGCGCGGAGTCTCCTCGATGTGCCCGTTGTATCTGTTTATTGATGCGATCCAGTAGCCGTACGTTTTCTGCCGGCGTTCCTCAGCAGTCAGATTTTCGGACTGCGTGCCGTTTTGCATATCGATGATAGGCTGCCAGAAGACGAATCCGGACTTGCCGCTGTCCGGCTGCTCTTCAGACAGGAAGCGCCCCGGAACGCCGAGGAAGTAATGCGTGTCATGCCATCCGAAAAGGAAGTGTCCGTATTTTTTCATTGGTGGTTCGGAGCCCGGCGAGATCATCGGGAAAAGGCTGACGTCGGTGATCTTTTTCCAGACTGCGCCTGTGTAGTCGTCGGTGAACGGTCTGATGTCTGCGAAGCTGTCCTGTTTCTGCGCGATTTTGATGCAGCTGTCGAGTACGAATCTGCTGTAAAACGGGCTGTAGTCGCGCGGCGTTTTCTTTGCGGCCGAAGTACCGGATGCGGTCTCTGTGGCAGATCGCGGAAAGGCGATGCTTCCTGACATCACGGGGTGCAGGGCTTCGCGAGGGTCGACTCGGGACATGGCTGCGACGATCACGTCCGAGCAGTCGCTGAGTGCCAGACCCTGTCCGTTCATGTCAGCAGGGTTTATCCGGAAGCTGCCTTCACCTGTTCCGTCGGGAGCAAGCGTTATATCGCCAGCCATATAGTAGCAGCGTTTTTCTTTTTTCACTCCCGTGAAGATCAGCTTGTAGGTGTACTCGCCGTGCGGGAAAACCTTGAGGTTGTCAGCGGTCGCGGTGATGATGCCGCGGTCTCCGTCTGTCTGGAGCCTGATGTAGCCGTGGATGCCGGAATCCGGGTCGAGAGCGAATCTCCTGTTTTTTTCGCTAAGAACGACGGGGTTTTTAGTTGTATTTGTGAAATCCATTGTGTCCTCCTTGTTTATTCCTGTGTTTTTTAGTAATATATGAAAAGAGGTGAGGAGCTATGATTTTAGACTTTGTAATAATCATTATTCTGGTGCTGCCTATGGCGGCCGGGATGCGAAAAGGATTCATATATTCGTGTATCCATGCTCTGAGCTGGTTTGCGGCTGCGGCTGCGGGAGTTTTTCTGAGCGGGGTCGCGAGCGATGCTCTGCGCGGCAGTTTTGTCGGGAGTGCGATTGCGGACGGGCTCTCCGCAAAGATGGACAGCTCTGTCGACTCGCTTGATGCTGCTGTGGCCGGGATGCCGGATATCATCAGGGGCGGACTCAGCGTCAGCGCAGAAGGCGCATCTGATATCTTCATTAATATGATGACCGCAACAGTGATCTCAGTGCTCGGTTTTGTGATAGTGGTATTTTTTGTAAAGCTGGTGCTGCGCGTGCTGGTAAGGCCTGTTTCGAGGTACGACCGGGGTTCGCTCATTTCTAAGGGGGACAGGCTGATGGGAATGGCGGCCGGAGCGCTGCAGGGGCTGTTTCTTGTGTTCCTTTTTCTGGCATGTCTGGTTCCGGCGATAGATTTTATGAGCGGCAGCGCAGCTGTTTCGACAGTTAGTATGCTGGACAGCTCTGTTATCGCGCGTTCGCTCTATGACAACAATCTGCTGCTGGTAATTACAGGCGGTTTCTTTTCGTGAGTCTGAGGCGGATGTTTAGATATGCATCTTCTTTTCCTGATATGTTCTTATTTTCAAAAACCCGGATCATGGACAACCTGTGCCCGATGATCATCTGAAAATCATATAGTAATCAAAATAGTCCCCCGTGGACTATTGCCATAGACGGATAGTTTATAGTAAATTGTGAGTAATCAGAAAATTCTAATTTACGTTCCCTTTAAAATCGTTCTGCGCTTTATGTGATGGCGGCAGAGACGGTCAATCCGATCGTCAGTATTAGTCAGGACATATCGGCGAGGTGTCCGCATGCGGAGAAAGTCCAGAGATTTCACGGCGCGGGTTTTGCTTCGGCAGCGGCATGGTGATTTTCCGGATCCGGCGATTTCCGGACACCGCTGGTCGGCGGCTGGCATAGAATGATAGCGGGGAAATGGAGGATGTTGAAATGAAAAAGAGGAGATTCAAAA
>CAVEWO010000243.1:0-3306 GCA_963619345.1 Bacteroidaceae bacterium | reverse complement strand
GTCTTGAAGTGTTCCTGCTGATTTCTTCGGCAGTTTCTCCCAGCTCTGCTTTCAGGATCTCCTGCACCATCTTCTCGCATGTCCTCCCCTGACATAGTCCCATTCCCGCTCTGGTTCTTCTCTTCACTCCCGTTACATCTGTCGCTCCTTCTCTGATTGCCTGTTTGATCTCCGATACCGTTACTTCTTCGCATCTGCATACCAGCATGTCATCGTCAAATCTCTGTACTGCTTCTTCATCCATCGGCACGTATTCGTCTTCCTTTCTAAGGATAGATCTTACTTCCTCCGTGTATTCCACCGGTACAGCGACCGTTACCACAGGCGTTCTATCAAAGCTTGCAGGGTTCATGACTTTTATGATCTCTCCGTCACAGACCACCTGCCCCGCTCTGTTCACTGCCTTTACCTTCTGTCCCTTTTCAGGCAGCGGCAGGTACTCGTACGGGAACGCTACTGTTCCGAGCCCGTTTCCGTATGCCTTGTTGATCACGAAGATCGCCAGCCCTGAACACTGAGCCACACATACTCCGCAGCCCGTGCATTTGTCTTCGTCGATACACGGAAGATTTATTATCGGTTCACCGATCTTTATCGCACCGAATCTGCATGCTCCCTCGCAAGGGTTGCACGGTATCTGCTGCACACATTCAGCTACAGCGATCGGACCTTTTGCCATTCTTTCTTCTGTCGGATAATTTATCGACTTCTTCAGTTCTTCAACTGTCAAGTATCCGCATGATGCTACTGACATTACTGCTCACCTCCCGCCAATTCACTGAATCTTTCTATCTGTGTCATTTTAGCCTGATGTCTCTTTTCGCCGTGCGGTCCGAGTCTGAGTCCGTCAAGTCTCTCCCATACTGCCTTCTGCTCCTCCGCCGCTTCCTCTTCTGTGATATACCCCAGCTTTGCAGCTGCGTCTATGCCGGCTAGTCTGCCTTCTTCAAGTGCCGTGTTGGCTTCTTCCACTCCTGTGATGTCACCCGCTACGTAGATGCCTTCTTTGCTCGTCTCCATGCTTCTGTTGTGAAGCGGCACCCATCCGCCCTGCACAGGATTGAAGTACATCTCACATCCATACATCGCTGCCAGTTCCGCCACAGGCTTCAACCCAGCTCCTATTGCTATGGTGTCGCAGTCGATGGTCTGCTCTGTTCCCGGTATCGGCAGGAAGTTTTCATCCACCTCCACGATGACCGCCTGCTCCACCCTTTCTTTTCCTCTTGCCTCAAGCACAGTGTGTCTTGTCAGGATCGGTACTCCGGCTCTTGTTATCTTTGATGCATGCACTGCATATCCTCCGATATTCGGTGCCACGTCTACCAGCGCCACCACATCTGCGCCTCCCTGCATCAGCTGATATGATACTATAAGCCCCACGTTTCCCGTTCCTACTGTCAGCACTCTCTTCCCCGGAAGGACCCGGTTGACGTTTACCATAGTCTGCGCTGCTCCCGCTCCCATGACTCCCGGCAGCGTCCAGCCCTTGAACCTGACAACATTTTCCGAAGCTCCGGCGCAGATGATGATCTTCTGTGCTTTCACAAGCACCACTTTCTTCTGTTCATCATCCCCGCCGATCTCAACTGCAACTGTCTTTTCATCGAAAAGCCCTATTGCGAGACTGTTGAGCCAGGTTTCCACACCATGATGTTCAGCTTCATCCAGCAGCTCTTTTCCGATGTCGATTCCTCTGACACCTGCTCTGTGTGCCGATGATCCGAAGAACTTGTGGATCTGCTTAAAGAGCTGTCCTCCTGCTTTCAGGTTCGAATCTATCACGAGAACCTGTGCTCCGCGCTTTGCCGCTTCGATGGCTGCGGCCATTCCTGAAGGACCTCCTCCGATGACCACTATCTCTTTATTAATCATTTTCAGCTGCCCCCTTTCCAAGTCCATGCTGTGTCTCGATGACCATTCCTTCCCTGACCGGTGTGATGCATGTTCTTACATTCGGCTTGCCGTTTACTACCATCGCACAGTCGGTACACTGACCGATACCGCAGAACAACCCTCGCGGCTCGTTCCTTTTGGCTGTATAGCGGTTGATGATCTTCCCGTTTGCTATAAGACAGGCAAGGATCATTTCTCCTTCTTTTGCTTGCATTTCTTTTCCATCCACTGTTATTGTCACGAACTTTTCTGTGTCCTGATCTCCCAGTATAACGTGGTGGTTTACTCTCACGCCCATAGCAGACTCCTTTCCGCAATTTTCTGATAGTTTTGTTTCTATGGAAAGTATATCAACTGTACTGGATTAAAAACACAGACGGTCTTTTATGTTGCTCATTACATTCAGTTATGATAGAATTTCCGTATCAGATAGAAGGATGTCCGTGGTCGTGATTCGTGCTGAATACTTATTAAAAAACATGCTCTCATAACATATGGTTATCAGCGAACAAAGTAATAGGAATGAGGTGAAGAATGAGTTTTACTAAATATAAAGCTTTTATCAAGGTCGTTGAACTTGGAAGCATCACAAAAGCTGCCGCAGAACTTGGATATTCACAGCCCGGAGTCAGCAGAATGCTGGATTCACTTGAAGATGAGCTGGGTATAACGCTGCTTGTCAGAAACAACACTTCTGTGAATGCCACCGATGAGGGAAAGCTCATCCTAAGCTGCTGCAGAGAGATCGTCAGTCACGAGAACGATCTATTTGAGCTGACCAATTCGATCAAAGGGCTGATATGCGGCCAGATCAGGATAGGCTCGCAGAATTCCATGTTAGTGAATTTCGCTCCAAAAGTGATCAGTGCCTATGCTCTGGCATACCCCAATATTTCACTTTTTCTGAACGAAATGCCTTTTGAAGATATCACGACACAACTCGCTTCCAACAGAATAGACATAGGCTTTGCAAGTGAGTTCAAAGTAAAGGGACTGGAATTCCATCCGCTTTTCGACGATCCTATCTGCCTGATAGTGAACGAAAGGCACCCTTTTGCTTCATATGACAAAATACCTGTGACTGCACTGAACGGCTGTGATTTCATCATGCCGGAGGATGGCTGGGACGATCCGGTAAAAATGGTTTATTCGAAAAAGCCGTTCACACCGTCTGTAAAATACACTGTGCGCGGAGATACCGGGGCGGTGTCCATGGTTTCTGAAAATCTGGGTGCTTACATAATCTCAAAAATGCAGACAAGCCTTCTTCCCGGCAATGTAGTGGTCAAGGAATTCGAAGAGAACGTATTCAGGACAATGGGGTTCGGAGTGCGGTCGCTGAAAAAAGCATCACCGGCAGTAAAAGAATTCGTCAAAATAACAAAATCGCTCATTAGCTGACGATCATCC